>JAGLSF010000246.1 GCA_023136305.1 Spirochaetota bacterium | reverse complement strand
ACCGTTTGCAATCCGGGAAAGTCGTACTCTTCAAATACCACTCCCCTGTCCTTCAATCCTTTAACTGTTGCCTCAACATCATCAACAATAAAGGAGGCTGCTGTGCTATCCGCCTTTGTTGGTGTGGGTCTTTCATACACGACAAGAAAGGTCCCCTCTCCCGCATCATAGAGGAGATGGCCCGGTGCGAGTTCTTCTCTGAGTTTCAGTTCCAAAGTTTCACCATAGAATTTCCTCGCCCTCTCAATATCTGTAACAGGTAACGTCGGATGTGCTTTTGCTTTACTGAGCATACTTCCCTCCTATTCTAAATCGGAATGTACAATAAACAATAACACCGATATGTGCCCAGTCAACAATATATGCAATTATTCTTAAATAATAATATGCTTATTATATAACCCCGATGGGCCCCCTGCAGGTTGTACAGGTACTACTGTTGTGTGTAGGTCATCAGATCGTATAAGAGGAAAACCCGCCGTCAATGGGTATGACCGCTCCGGTCACGAATCGTGATGCGTCCGACAGGAGGTAGATCACGGTTCCCACCAGGTCTTCTGGCTCACCGTAGCGCCCCGCTGGCGTATGGGCGAGCACCTTTTTTGCACGCGGGGTGTACTCGCCGGTCTCCTGATTAACGTGGAGAAAGCGAAGCTGTTCAGTCATGAAAAATCCCGGTGCAAGTGCATTGACCCGTACACCGGTGTGTGAGAAATGAACGGCAAGCCAGCGCGTGAAGTTGGAAACAGCCGCTTTTGCAGGAGAGTATGCCGCTGTTTTGGTGAGGGGAGTGAGCGCACTCATGGAGGATATGTTCACGATCGCTCCGCTTCCGCGCTCAACCATGCCCCTGCTCATAACCTTTGTGGGCAGAAAGGTACCGAGGAAGTTCAGGTTGAAAACATACTGAAACCCCTCGAAATCCAGATCGAAAAACCCCTTCAAATCCTCCCGGTCAAGCTCGTCGATCTCGAGAAACTCCCTGGTTGTGGTTCCCCGGGGATCATTTCCGCCTGCCCCATTGATAAGAAAATCAGGCTGCCCCCAGAGAGAGCATATCTCTCTGTAGCACTGCCTGAGCTGCGTCTCATCAAGAACATCACAACCAAAGGCCTTTGCCGCACCGCCTGCCTTTCCTATTGCTTCCTCCCGTGCCCGAGCCTTCTCGAGATGTATGTCAAGAACGGCAACATGTACACCAACAAGGGCAAGGGCTTCTGCCATGTTCCCGCAAAGCGCCCCGCCTGCTCCGGTGATCACTGCAACCCTGCCCCTCAGGTCGAACTGCTTCATAATGTCGTCTGGCATAACTGGAACATCCCCCCACTTTTTCCGAAACGTAATGACACCTGTGCCCTCATCTCGCATGCTTCCGTGAAAGCACCGTCATGACCTTCTTCACTATGTTCTCGGCACCCATCTCGTAGTTTTTCATCAGATAGTCCACGGGTCCCACCTCTCCGAACCGGTCCTGGCTCCTGATCCGCTCCATGGGTACAGGGCAGGTCTCCACAACTGCTTCAGCCACCGCTGAGCCCAACCCTAAAAACATACCACTTCTCCTGTTCAGACCCGGTCGTATGCTCTCCCCATGGCCTCAAGGAGCGGCAACCTCACGCCGGACAGGTATCGGATCAGTGCCCCGCCTGCGGTGGACACATAGTTCAGCTTCGTGGTATCGGTGAAATTTGTGAAAGAGGTCACCGTGTCTCCCCCACCGACCACGGTAAAACCGTTGGCTTCCTCGACAACCTTCCACAGGTTTCTGGTACCCGTACTCGATATATCATCCTCATAGATACCCACGGGTCCGTTCACAAATATCGTTTTGGAGCGCTCAATCTCTATGGCAAAGAGTGAAACGGTATCCTTCCCGATATCGAAGATCATCTCATCCTGCGGCAGAGCATCAACCTGGACCTCCTCTCGACTACCATGCCGTTCAAAGGCCACATCCCTCGGGTAAACAATTTTGTTTCGATACCGGGACAGATAGCCGGCAGCCTCAACTATGTATCTGCCGTACCCCTTTTCCTCAATCACCCTCTCAGAAGCTTTCCCCAGTGAGAGGCCGTCCGCAAGCATGAAAATCTGCCCCACCAGCCCCGAGGTGAGTATTGCATCTGCAGAGTTGTCAGAGAGAACCCTCTGTATCATTCCGAAGGCATCGCCCGCCCTGCTTCCGCCGAGCATAAACACACAGGGACGCTCGGGGTCCTCCGTTATGGCCTGCAGGGCCCCGAGCTCGCCGATGAGAAGCCTTCCCCCGTAAGAAGGCAGCAGTTCCTGAAAAGCCACCATTGATGGCGCATTTCGATGTGCAGCTGAAAAGGCGTCGTTCACATAGCAGTCAAAGAGTGGTGCGAGACGTCGAACCAGGTACGCCCTGCCCATCCCTGCAGGATCCAGCTTCACACTGTCCTCAAAGGTCGATACTTCCTCGGTGAAGTAGCGCAGGTTGTCCAGCAGCAGTATGTCGCCATCCTTCAGGCGTTCAATACGCTCCGCCGCAGCCGGTCCTGCAATGTCCTCAATGAAATCAACGGTTTTTCCCAGGGCTTCGGACAGCCGCTTGGCATGCTCATGCATGCTGATGAGGGATGCGTAGTCGGTGGTGTCACCCTGATGAGACATGAGGACGAGCTTCGCCCCCTGCTCCGACAGGTCCCTGATGGTGGGTACACTCTTACGGATACGGTTGTCGTTGATGATGCGCTTTGTCTGTTTGTCAACGGGTGAATTGATATCTACCCGCAGGAGGACAGCCTTTCCCTTGAAATCGCCCTCATCGATAGATCGCATCCTCAGCTTTCCTGCCATGCTCCTCACTCCTCCTCAAGCCTTCATGCCGAGATACCTGTTCGTCAGGCCCACCGCCTCAAGCCTGTCCGTCTGCATCTCCATGGCTGCACGTACCGCATCAATTGTTTCAGGTATCACCACCGCCTCCTGCGGTATGTTGATCGAGAATATCACATTCTTGCCGGAAAGTGCCACTGCCTCCTCCCAGACTCCCACCTCGTACATGTCACCGCGCAGGTTCCCCCTGTCACGGGCATACCGAAAAAATGATGCGTTGGAGTCGAACCCGTCGGCTATCTTTACCACCATCATCCGCGGATGAGACTTGAACAGCTCAATTACCCCATCCACCGATATGCCCTTCTTCGGCGTAGCCACGATGCTTATGATGTGCCCGTGCGTCACCGGCGTGTGTACCAGTGTCCCCGTACACGGCACGTGCGGCATGATCGTCATCAAGTCCACCGCCTGATGGCTCGGCACAGGGTCGATCTTCAACACATTCGTCAGCCCGCGATGCGTGTCCCCGGGATCTGCTACCCTCCTGATAATCGTGACCGCCACCTTCTCGACCCCCACCGCACGGTCAAGACAGTCAACCGCCCGTATAAGCCCCGTGGTGTTGCAGGAGGTCAGCTTCAGAAAATCCTTCCCCACTCCCTTCTCATAGTTCGCATACCCGTGAAAAAACACATCCACGATCTCGTTCTTCTCTCCCCCCTGAAACACCGCCTTCAACCTCCTCTTTGTGTACAGCTCCTTGTTCTTCGCCCCGATTCCCG
>JAGLSF010000245.1 GCA_023136305.1 Spirochaetota bacterium | reverse complement strand
CTCTGATGACAGTGATTACTTTGACGCCATTACCCTTGCGGGAAAAGTGACGAAGATCCAGGGGTTCTTCCCGGAGGGAGGCGCGGCCAATGTGGCGCGAAGAGACGGTATGGCTACAACGGTGCTCGACGCTGCCACCTCTATCGGGAGTATACCCGATCACTACTTTCAAGCCGTCGGTTCGGGAACTGGCGGTATCGCTGCTTGGGAGGCCTGCCTCCGACTGCAGGAGGATGGGTCCTATGACGCGGTAACTATGAAACTGCACCTGGCTCAGAATGCACCCTTCTATCCCATGACCGAGGCCTGGAGCAAGAGGCAGCGTGACCTTCTGCCGCTCGACGAGAAGAAGGCAAAGGAGGAGATACATCATATCAAGGCAAAGGTCCTCTCCAACCGCAAGCCACCCTATTCGCTGACGGGCGGTGTGTTCGATGTGCTCTCCGCCTCGTCGGGAGCCATGTATGCCGTCGACAACGATGAGGTGGAGCGGGCCATGGATCTCTTCGAGAAGCATGAGGAGATCGATATTCATCCCGCCGGCGGTGTCGCCCTTGGTGCACTCATGCAGGCGGTTGATAGGAAAGCTGTGAAGAGCGATGATATCATCGCCCTCAACATCACCGGTGGAGGCGAAAAGAGAATCAAGGATGAGAGTCCTATCCACTACCTCGAGCCATATGCACGATTCAGTCTCGATGAGATACACAGCAATGGAATCGAGGAGAAGATTGAATCGGTGCTTCGTACAGATTAACGGACGGGATTTTTTTCATCATCCGTTTACATATTGCGTCTGGCTGCGTTCTGGTGTATCATGTCGGTGATACAGTGGAGCGCCTTTCCCAACACGTATAACGGTTGCGATCCAGCATATGAATACGAAGCAGATAAGACTGTTTCTCCTCATTGCAGACCTCAAGAGCTTTTCCAAAGCCGCGGAGCTTGAAGCCCTCACACAACCAGCCGTAACGCAGCAGATAAACCGCCTGGAGCGCGAGGTGGACTCAGTTCTCCTGCGGAGAAAGCACAAACGAATAGGGCTGACGAAGGAAGGTGAGCTCTTCTACAGATTTGCCAAGAACATGCTCACCATGATGGATAACCTGACACGTGATCTTAAGCTTGTGGATTCCAACGATGAGAGCATACTCCGTATCGGGTCGAGCCACATACCGACCTCGCATACATTGTACAAAAAGATCGCTGAATTCAAGCAACAGCATCCCAATATCTATATCATCTATGAGCTGAACGATACCGAGAATATTTCTTCCATGGTGGAAAATGAGATGCTCGATGTCGGCTTCGTGGGTGCGGTCATGAACAACGATCTCGATTACAAGAGCTTCTCCGGAGATGAACTGAAACTGGTGGCTCACAGGGACTTCAAGGTTGCGAGCAGTATTACCCTGCCGAAACTCAAAACCATACCCATGATCATCAATCAGAAGGAGTCGGGTGTACGGAAGTTCCTTGAGATGAAGCTCGAGGAAAACGGTATACTGTTCGAAGACATGAACATCATTTCTGAGATCGGGCTGCCCGAAGCGCTGATTCAAATTACACGTATGGGTATGGGATGCGCCTTTATACCCTCGATTATCCTTGACAGGGAAATGGAAAAGGGTGATCTTAAGGTCATCGATATCAAGAACTTTTCAGCCTACCGAAACTACTATCTTGTCACGAAGAAGGGTGTGAAACTGCCTGGTCTTACGGTGACCTTCCTTGAGTCCTTTGTATCCGCTGTTGAGTAAGTCATGTAAAAAGTATTTCACGTTGCAGAGAGAATGATGAGGGGCTATATTTGTGATTATGTGGAAGAAATTTCTTTTCGTAATTGCCATTCTTGTTCCCTTCGGGCTCTACGGCTTTTCGCAGGAGCGTGAACTCTACTCGCAGGCCCAGAGCAGGTATCTGAGCAACAACTACACCGCTGCCTATGAAACCTTTGACGAGATCGTTCGGGTATACCCGCTCTCAGATCTTGTTCCCGATGCACAGTACTGGAAGGCCGTGTGCCTCTTCAGGCTCGGCAGACTCGACGAATCGATTGATCTCTTTGAGGTTGTTGAAAAGCGGTACAGGGCAACGAGGTTTAAAGGTTTCGTGCCCTTCTGGAAGGGAGTTGCTCAATTTCAGCAGGGGGCATACATTGATGCTCTGGAGAACCTGGATGACTTTTTAAAAAGGGGTGAGGAAAGCTCTCTCATCGCCGAGGCACTGCTCTACAAGGCGATGGCTGAGGTGGAGACAGGATGGTTTCAGGATGCCCGGTCCACCATGGAGCGGCTGAGAGAGATAAAGGGAGACGAGCAGCTCAGTCCCTACGAAACCGTACTCTTCAGCTTTATTCTTCTCAATCTTGACCGCCACACTGATTTTCTTCAGTTTACCGACGGTATTGATATCGATCAGTTTCCGCCCGAGTGGAGAGAGAAGATTACCCTGTTCAGGGCTGAGGTAAATCTGCGGTTCGGCAATACGGAAGCTGCTGAAATTGACTACACCAAGCTCATTGACTCCGATGTTGAAACGGCCGCGGTAGCGCTCAGAAGGCTCTACTACATTGCAAGCCTGGAACAGGACTTTTCCCGCATGGAGTGGGTTGTGCAGCACGCTGAAGAGAGGCTGCGTACCTATCCTGAGGTGCTTCAGGATTTCTGGATTCGAATCGGGATCGAAAGCTACAGGAGAGGTGAATACGATCTATCCGAATATTTTCTCTCAAAGGTCTGGAACCTGAAGGTTGCGGATGAGATACCCGAAGCGGTGCCGCTCTACCTGGCGCAGCTCTACCTGAGAAAAGACCGGAAGGATGATGCGCGGAAGCTTATGGAGGAGTATCTCTCCCTCGTGGAAGAGGATGAAAAGGCGATCATCTCATCCTTCAGCCTCGGAAACATCTACCTGCACGAGGGACGGTATCGGGACGCTTCACATCAGTACAGGAGGGCCATAGAGCTCAATCCGGAGGGAGAGCTGGCGAAGAATTCGCGCTATCTCCTTGCCTATTCCAGTTACAAGCAGGAGCTGCTGGAAGACTCACTACGCCAGTGTGATGAGTATCTCGACATGTCCGGGATTTCCGTTGAGTCAGGATCATTTGTTGGTTTGAATGCAGAGGAGATGGAGCTGACTGGAAACGTGGTCCGCCTTAAATCGCGTATTCTTCAGGCCCTCGATCGAAATGCGGAGGCGCGCATACTCCTCGACAGCTTTACAGAGCGGTATCCCGATGCGGTACGTGCCCGGGTAGACCTCATCAAACTGAACTTTTCCATGGAGAATTTTGATGTGGTTTCAGAACAGTCTGAGGCGCTTCTGAGAGATAAGCCCCTGCTGCATAACGAGGACCCCTATGCCTCCATCATCGTTCTGTATATGCATGGACTGGGGCAGCTTGCCCTGAAGCAGTATCAGGGGGCTGCCGAGTCACTCGCGCAAATCGACGCACGGCGTGTCAATGAGGCTGGACTTTCACCCATCATTCCCTATGTGGTCTATTACAGTGCATGGTCGCGCTACCGATTGAACAATCTCGACAGTGCGATCATCCTCACAAATCGGTTTATCTCCGAGTTCGAGGGGCATGCGCTCTTTCCAGCTGCACTGTATCTCGGTGGTTGGTGCA
>JAGLSF010000244.1 GCA_023136305.1 Spirochaetota bacterium | reverse complement strand
TCAGGAAGATGTGTGTTTTCGCCCTTGGAGGCATCACCTCATTCAGTGTCATTCCCCTCCGTATGGCAACCTTCCTGGGGTTTGGCATGGCCATTTTCGGATTCATTATCGGCGTGAAGGCGATCTTTGAATATTTGCTGACTGAAAAAACAGTGCCTGGATGGACTTCAACAATTGTTGCCATCGTACTGGTGGGCGGGGTGCAGCTCATCATTCTTGGAATCATTGGTGAGTACCTGGGTAAACTGTTTCTTGAGTCAAAAAAGAGACCTCTCTACATCATCAGGGAAAGCAGCCTGAAAAAGGACAATACCCCACAGTAATGGCACATATCATTGTACATGCGGATGATTTTGGTATTTCGAGGGAGGCAAGTGACAGTATCCTGGAGGCGCATATCAGCGGGTGCATTGATCGGACAAGTGTACTTCCAAATGGAGAAGCCTTTGAGTACGCTGTTCAGTTATTAAGGGAAAACCCTGGGCTGCAATACGCTGTGCACCTGAACCTGGTTGAGGGGAAAGCATTATCGGACAGGAAAAAAATACCCGATCTCGTAGATAATAACGGGTTCTTTAACCACTCCTTCCTCTCACTATGGACACTGTACCTTCTTCATAGAAAAAAAAGAAGCGATCTTTTTAAGCAGATAAAAGAGGAGCTGGGTCGCCAAATTTTCAGAGTGAGGAATGCGCTTGGCTGCAAAGAGGTCACGCTGGACAGTCATAGATATGTACACATGCTCCCCTTTATCTGGCACATGCTCAACCGATTAGCCAAAGAATGGAACATTGCGGGTATGAGAACACCCTTTGAACCATTCTTTCTCGTGAAGCCATTTCGCAGAAACGTGAGGAATATGTTCTCCGGGAACCTCATGAAACACATGATTCTCAACACACTCTCTAAAAAGGCGGTCAAGTCAATCAGACCTGGCACCATTTCCCATCCCGATTACTTCATTGGCGTCCTGTTCGGGGGCAGCATGTCGCTGGACGTGGTAAGGGCTGCCGCCCAAAGACTGCTTAAAGGGAAACTTCATGCCGAGACTGAGGTCGAAATCCTCTTTCATCCGGGACATTCCACTGATGAAGAAGGTCCTTTCAGGAAGGGATCGGGGAGATATAATAAATACTATGTCAGTGAAAACAGGGGGAGAGAATTGCAGGCATTACTCTCTCCTGAATTGAAAGGGTACATCAGAGATATTGGGTCAGCCCATCATGCAAGCAAAAGATAAAAGTCCAGACTGGATAGAGTATTGGAACGACGACAATACCTTTGCCGGTATGATGAAGAGCATTGCTCCCCACTTCATTGAAGCCACAAAACCTGTACTGCAGTACAATCCCCGGGACGTTGTGCTTGACATTGGCTGCGGGCCGGGCACACATTCATACTATCTTAAAGATATGGTCAGGGAAGTCCATGCAGTAGACATCTCCGAAAAATACATTGAAGAGTGCAGGAAAAGGTTCGATGGGGAAGAAAACCTCATCTTTTACAAACTGGATGCAGACAAGTACACGGATCTGTCATTCTTAAGAAACAGGGACATAACAACCATCATATGCCTGAGCGTTGTTCAGTACTATAACGACGTGAAAGAAGTTGAATCATTGATACGGAGCGTGAGAGAAATCGCGTGCCGGGGCGCCCTGCTTCTGATAGCCGATTTACCTGTGGAACATGGAGCCCTGGCCGATATATGTAGCAATCTAACCATTTCCTTTAGAAAAAGGATACTCCTTCAAACAATGAAATTCATGTTTAAAATGAGGTTTTCCAGTTATCACCGCGTGCGCTCCTCGAGAGGACTGCTCTGTTTCTCAGAAGATTCGTTGAAACAGCCAATAGAGGACGCGGGGATCGATGCAAAAATCTTGAAGGACCCTCTCACATTCAATCGCAGTCGACTGCACCTTTTGATTAAACTCTGATACCATGGGGAGATACAACGATGAAATACATTCTTGTTCTTATAGGCGTTCTCACCTCAGCATCGGGTCAGATTATGCTGAAAAAATCTTCGGGGTTCCAGATCTGGTCGAGACCCTGGTTTCTATTCATTCTGCTCAGCGCGTTTCTCTATTTTCTGTCTTTCACGCTCTACTATTACATCCTAAAAATATTTCCCATAAGCAAGATCTACCCCATAATGACCATCTGCGTTATTCTTCTCATTACGAACTATGGTTTTCTTATTGGTGAGCATATCTCGATACGGCAGGTGGTGGGTCTCGTGCTTGGTATAGGTTCCATATATCTCATACTATCCTGATTTTCAGGATTGCATTCTTCCTATTTTTTACGATCCTTCATCCGCTTCATATCATCTGCTTGGCAACACTCCTATCTCTCATCAATCCACTGGGCCGTTTTTACCAATCCAATAAACTCTTTTCTATACCATTCGCGGTCAGGACCTATGGATTGCTCGGCAAGCTGCAACACGAGGTCGTAGTCAGCGCCACCTCTATATTCAGAATCTCTCAATATGAGACCAAAGGCCGCAACCGCTGCTGAAAATCTGAAATCATTGGATGATGCATTAAGTAATACCGGGTTGAAGGGTACAGGTTTGTCAATCAAATTACTTACATCCTCCTCGGGCCGCTTGTACCTGAATTTGATGAGCATCACTTCATTGGAGGCGTAGGCGTCGTCCTTTATGTCCGCTGTCTGATAACGCAGCTCAGATGTGGATTCATCACCTACTTCTGTAAGCACTATCTCATACAAGGCTGTTACTGTATGTCCTGACCCCAACTCCCCCGCATCCTTTGTATCATCCACAAAATCCTCTTTACGAAGCATTCGATTTTCGTAGCCGATTAGACGGTAAGAATCGACAACAACAGGGTTGAACTCAATCTGTATTTTCACGTCCTTGGCGATGGTGAACAGAGTGCCCCCCAACTCAGAAACCAGCACCTTCTTTGCTTCCCTCAGGCTGTCGATATAGGCGTAATTGCCATTACCGGAATCTGCAAGCTTCTCCATTTTGCTGTCCTTGTAATTGCCCATACCAAATCCCAGTACAGTCAGGTAAATACCATACTCTCTCTTCTCTTCAATAAGCCGAACAAGCGCACTGTCACTCGAGGGGCCCACATTGAAATCACCATCCGTGGCCAGGATCACACGGTTGTTGCCATTGGGATCATAATGCTCCCTGGCCACATCATATGCACGTGCAATGCCCGCTCCGCCTGCAGTCGAACCGCCAGCCTCTAATCTCTCCAGGGCACTGATGATCTTCTGCTTCTCACTGCAGGGTGTGGGGGGTAATACGAGGCCCGCGGCGCCCGCATAGACCACCATGGCAATACTGTCGATGTCCCGCATCTCCTCGATCAAGAGTGTTAGAGCCTCCTTTAACAGGGGGAGCTTCTCAGGGCTGTTCATTGAACCTGAAACATCAATCAGGAAGACCAGGTTATTGGGCGGCAGGTTTTCATAGGATATTTTCTTACCCTGCAAACCGATGTGGATGAGCATGTGCTCCTGATTCCAGGGGCAATCGGAAACCTCCACCTTGAAGGAGAAGGGCAGCTCATCCTCAGGTTCCGGGTAATCGTAACTGAAGTAGTTGATAAACTCCTCAATTCGGACAGCGTCTTCGTAGGGCATCTTCCCTCCCTGCAGGAACCGGCGC
>JAGLSF010000243.1 GCA_023136305.1 Spirochaetota bacterium | reverse complement strand
GATTTCTTTCACTGTGTGGATCTGATGGAACGAAGGTTTGGCACCCTATCATCGGGCCAGCAGCTCAAAGTGATCCTTGCCCGGTCCCTTATCAATGATCCCGATATCATGATTCTCGATGAACCCTTTTCTCTCCTCGATATTGGCTCATGCACCGATATATTGAAAAGCTCTGCCGGAAAGAGAAGGGACCTCAGTTACTCCTCGTCACCCATCATCTCAACGATATCATCTCACCTTTTTCACACGGATTGCTTATGAAAGAGGGAAGAATCTTTTACCAGGGCCGCAGGGATGAGGTGCTCCAGAGGCAAAGGCTCACCGAAGCATTCGACCTACCCGATGACATCCTGTAATGCGCAGAGCAACCCAAAGGAGAAATCCGCCCCGGATGTCTCCCCCACAGCACACATCGCCGATGCCCTATCACTGACTTCACGAGTATGTCCAGCAATCAGTGCTACTAACAGATCCTTCACCCTCTCGTAAAACCTTCCCCGACAGCAGTACCGGAGCATGGTATGGGACAGTATGTTTGTTGCCCCGCTTGCGTGATCTATGGTCTCCGCAATACGCATACGGAGCCGAGCGTAGCGAGCGCCTCCCAGGTACAGCCCAGAGCAGTAGCCGGCAATGAAATCATCTCCGCTGGGCGTGAGGCCGTAGCCAGCCCCGAGCAATAACCTCACACCGGTTTCGAATGCTCCCCTTTCCATTGCCTGCCGCCCTGAAATAAATTGCCTCAGGAGGACGCTGTTGAAGGGGGTGTTTTCCAGCATGCACATGTCTGTTCCTAGGAGATTCGGGAGACTGTTTTCAGGGGCATCAGCATATACGCACTGCTCGATAATGGGCATGTTTTTTCGCAACTTCGGAATCTTCAGATAATCCGGGGACAGTTGTGACGAGTATTTCCTCTCCTCTTCCCGCGCGCAGGCTGTTCCGTCGACGACGAAGATGTTATCGCGAATCTCAATGGTCTCCACAGTTCCTACATCGAACCCGACTGCCACGATATGGTTTGGCCCCTTCCCGATCGCAGGGTCCACGAGGGAGACCAGGATTTGTCCGCTGATAAAATGGGCAGTCCGCCTGAATCGTGAGTGCACATGGTATGTTCCCGATGTCAGGCAGTCACCGAAACTCTCGACACGCATGGGTCATCTCACACATCCACGACGGACCAGAACCGTTAAGATACAAGAAAGAAATCTTCTAATCATACATTCTTGAAGCCTTTAAAGTTGAGAATCACGTTGAGAATGATTCCAACTATAGCAGCGAGCCCGAGGCCGCTGATCGCAAAACTGCCAAGTTCAAATGACGCTCCCCCCAATCCAAGCACGAGCATGACCGCCGTGATGATGAGCAGCCTCGGATCGGTGAGATCGAGCTTTGCATCGACCATGTTCTTGATACCGATGGATGAGATCATACCGAAGAGCAGTATGGAAATCCCGCCGATAACCGGTACAGGTATGGTGCCGACGATGGAGGTAAACTTCGGGATGAATGCAAAGCCAATTGCGAAGAGAGCGGCAATGCGCATGATAATGGGATTGAAATTCCCCGTCAGCGCAACGGCACCGGTGTTCTCACTGTATGTGGTGTTCGCCGGACCGCCGATCATGGCCGATATGGACGTTGCAAGGCCATCGCCAACAAGGGTCCTGTGTATTCCAGGGTCCTCGAGAAAGTCCTCACCCACCACATTCCCAATGGCAAGTATGTCGCCAAAGTGCTCAACTATGGTGACTATGGCGACGGGAACCATCAAGCTTATGGCATAGGCTGAAAACCTGGGTAATGAGAAGTCCGGAATACCCAACGCACTGGCCTCTCTGATGGCAGTGTAGTCAATGATGCCGAGAGCGGCGGAAAGTATGTAGCCGGCAATCAGGGCGAGGAGGACCGGCAGGGCTGAGAGAAACTTCCACCCGAACCGCTCGAAGGCGATCTTCACAAACACACCACTTGCGAAGGTGAAGAGGGCAACGCCCCAGCACCCGGCTACGCTGATGGCCTCAACAACCTGCGGCGAGTTCGTTCCGTTTGCACTCTGTATCGCCACCGGTGCAAGGATGAGTCCGATGAGAATGATGATGGGCCCTGTTACCTGTGCTGGAAAGATCTTATGCAGAATATCCTTCCGCACGAAGTAGAGAATCAGTGCGACAACGAGGTACAGCCCTCCTGCGATCACGATACCTCCAAGTGCATACTCCTTTCCCTGAGCAGCGGTCACGGCCAGGAGTGGTGGAATGAAGGCGAAGGAACTTCCCAGAAACACGGGCACCTTCCGCTTGGTGAGGAAGTGAAACAGAAGGGTGCCGATTCCGGCCGCAAACAGGGTAACGCTGATACTCAACCCGGTAATCAGTGGTACGAGAATAGTGGCACCGAACATGACAAAGGTGTGCTGAAAACCCATGACGATGTTTTTACCGTTGATGTCGCTCATGTGTTATCTCCTTTTTTTATTTTACCTTTAGGCAATTAACAAGTATTGTAATCCCCCCCCCTTTTTTTTCAAGAGTTTTTATTCATGCTCTTTTCTCTCCCGTCAATCGGGCAACTCGAACATGAAGCCGTACACGTCCCGACCAACCTTCTCCCGTATCAGGCCGACCTTCGCAACGAGCTCATGCCAACGTCCCTGTCCACGAGACGGCTGTTCACAATACCGGCGATCCCTCCCTCAATGGCCCCGACGAGAACGAATTCATTGGCGACTCTGAACCGATACCACCCCAGGAGCTCTGCATACATGCGGGCTGCGACAATGTCATAGTAGTCCTTTGCAACACCCATGAGCGGGTGAACCGTATCCAGAATGGAAATCCTTATACAGCCATTGAGGGTGGAGCACTCCGGGGTTGAAATTTCAAGCGAATGAAGTAGTATTAAAATCTCTTAGGATGCATACCTCTGGTACACAGCTGCGTGGGCCTGTGCAGGTAATATAAGCCCACGGGAGGGCCCCATGATAACCAGGAATATAGTGCGTAATAACATGTACTTCGATTCGATCATGCTCATGTCCCTGAGCAGTACACTGAAGGAGCTTGAGGGAGTGGATGAGGCCTCGGTGATCATGGGGTCGGAGACGAATAAGGAAATTCTCGAAGGCATAGGCCTGCTCACACAGGATGGCCGAGGGGCGAAGCCCGGTGATGTGATCATCGCTGTCCGTGCCAAAGACAGAAAGGGCGTGGACCAAATTGTAGCCCGGGCGGAGGAGCTCCTCTCGGTACGGTCGGTGGAAAATCAGGAGAGAAAGGCTCAGCTGCCCAGGAGTTATGAGGCAGCGATCGATTCATTTCCAGCAGCCAATCTGGCGCTCATCTCTCTACCCGGACAGTACGCGGGACGGGAGGCCATGAAAGTGCTCGACAGTGGTCGCCATGTAATGATATTCAGCGACAATGTCCCGCTGGAAGAGGAGATCCTTCTGAAGAAGCGGGCACGGGATCTTGGGCTTCTCGTCATGGGACCAGACTGCGGAACAGCAATCATAAACGGCACCGCTCTCGGGTTTGCAAATGTGGTCCGCCGGGGACCCTTTGGCATCATCGGCGCTTCGGGAACCGGTATACAGGAGGTAAGCGTACTGCTTCACAGAAAGGGGTACGGCATCACCCAGGCAATCGGCCTCGGCGGCAGGGATTTATCCA
>JAGLSF010000242.1 GCA_023136305.1 Spirochaetota bacterium | reverse complement strand
CATCACCTCGGCATTTCCGGCTTCTTCCGCCTCTGTTTCCATAAAATCCTCGTCCCCTAAAACCTCTAAATCGTCTGGAACCGGCTGCTCAACGGGGAGGTCCACATCCTTCGGAGGAAGCTTAAGGGGCTCTTTCTTTTTCTTCAATATCCTCTTCTTCGGCTGTCCAGTTTTTTCCGCCGGCGGTTTATAATATTTGAGCGTTACTTCATATGAACGCTCGGACTCTGTCTCAGAACTTCTGTCAAAAACGATAAACCGTAGCAGTACGAAGTGAACCAGGAGGGAAGCAAGGGCAGCAAGGATGAGAACGGCCGGACCGAAGCGCCTCATTGCTTCTGCTCGACGAGGAAGGAGATGGATTCAGCACCCGATTTCTTGGAAATATCCATGATTCGAATTACCCTGTCGAACACCACCCCCCTGTCAGCCTGTATGACCACCTCTCTCGAGCGACTGACTGTATAGGCCCTCTGTAGTTTGCGGAAGAGGCTCCTCTCACTGACGGGCTCATTGTCCAGGAGTATACGGCCGTCCTTGAAGAGGGTAATGGTGATCTCCGGCTGCTCGTGGACCTCCGCCGTTTCCGTTTCCGGGAGCGTGACGGGGATGGAGGGTCGCGCGAGAAAGGAGGTGAGAAGGAAGAAGAGGAGCAGCAAAAACATCATGTCGATCATGGGGGTCAGGTCTGGCCCAACTTCACTGGTCAGCGATTCCTCGAATTCCTTGAACTCAATCATTCCCGCCCCCTTGTCATGGACATGATCTCCTCCCCGACATGCTTCATGGAGGAAGCCGTAGCCTTGACCTGATTGGTATAGAGGTGGAAAAACACCAGTGCGGGAATCCCCACGAAGAGCCCGGCAACCGTGGTAATAAGCGCCTCCCAAATACCCTCGGCAAGCAGGGAAGGGTCGACCAGGCCTTTCACCGATGACAATTGTCGAAATGCCTCCACCATGCCGATGACCGTACCGAGGAGCCCGATCATGGGGGCAATCTTACCGGTCAGTTCCAGCAGGTGCAGATTCTTGGAAAGCCTCTTCAGCTCCTGGTCACCTGTCAGGGATATCTTGTTCTCCACCACATCCTGGGTGTAACTTCGGTACCGGAGCGTAGCCTCCACGATGGCCGCTATGGGGCCGCGGCACCCTTCGGCAATACACTGCGCCCGGTCGAGGTCCCCCTCTTCAATGACGTTGATCACCCTTTCGATGAACCTGCGGTTCACCCTGGCACGAATGAAGTGATATCCCCGCTCGATGATAATGGCTATCATGAGCACGGAACCGAAGAGGAGCGGGTACATGAGGGGGCCGCCCTTGTAGAAGAGATCAAGCATATAGCATTTCCCCAATTGTGATGAAGACCAGCACGTACCTATACATACTGATTTATCTCTGTTGACAATGTCAATCCATTTCTTTCATCTCTCAGGCATACTATAAATACCGCCATCTCAGAACACATTGAATGTAGTTCAGCATAGCTGCGATAACCCAGTATTCCCCTAAAACTCGAACTCAAAACCTGTTCGTATGAACAGACCCGGCATGGGATAGCCTGGGACAACCGCGTACTGCTTATTGAACACATTGTCCACGGACAGAAGAAAAACGGTGGCCTTACCAATACTTTGCCTGTAGTAGGCATCGACCACAAAATAGGAAGGCAGGGAATCGGTGTTGTCCACCGACTCATATCGCTTGCTCTCCAGGTGTCCATTGAAACCGGTGCTGAACCTGTTTCTCCTGTAATTGAGTCCGAAATCCAGCTCATGAACAGGAATCAACGGGAGGCGATAGTCATCAGACACCGAATTACCTCCTCCAAGGGCAAAGGAGTAGAGAAAGGTATACTCAGTATACAGGTAGAGGCCTTCAATCACATCGAAACCGATTGTTGCCTCCAGCCCTGGATAGAGCCCCTGGCCGTAGTTTGTGGGACGCCACACAAAATCGCTACCCTCCTGCCAGAGGATGACATCCTTCATGTATCGAGTGAAGAGAAACACATCAAAGGAGGTCCTGTCACCAGCCCGCGTGATGCCAATATCGATCGAGTATCCAGTTTCCGGCCCCAGGTCGGGGTTGCCTTCCCCAAACATGTCCGCCGGCCAGTACAGTTCGTTAAAGGTGGGCACACGAAATGATTTGGAGATGCTTCCCTTGAGAGACGTCGTAGATGAGAGGGCCTGATTTGCGGCCAGTTTATAAGTTAAGGTCCCCTCGAAATCTGAGTAATAATCGTACCGTATCATGGGAATCAGTGTAAAGGCACCTGTAATATACAGGGGGGTCTCGAGGAACACCCCGGTGTATATCCTGTCCTGATCACCGATCTCATTACTCTTTACCCAGTCATAGCTGATATTCCCTCCATACACGATGGAGAGAAAATTGAATGAGAGAACCTCCTGGGAAAAATCAATCCCCGTGGAATACACCTTGTGCTTGGAGTCCTGCGGTGCCGGCCATGCATCGGGATCTTTATAGTTGAGATAATAGTAGTTGAAATAGGTGTTGAGGTTGAGTGTCAGAGCGTCGGAGATGAAGCTGTCCGTATAATAGCCTACTGTGCCCTGCACCCTCGTGTCCTTCTGCTCTGCATTGGGTGTGGCGAAGAGGCCGACCTGGCCTGGAGAACCTTTCTTATTCGAAACAAATATACCCTTCACATCCAGGTCTCCGCTTCCCAGAGGAATCCTGAGCGCTGCGGTCAGGTCACCACCTATTATTTCAGCATTCTCCCGTTTCCTCTTGTCACCGTTCTCATCTTTGTAGACAAACTCATTATCCGCCGTGTACAGACTACCCGAGGTGGTAAAGTGAGTATTTCCAATCGGCTTGGAAAACTGCATGCCAACTCTCTGCGCATCCAGGAGGTCTCCCGCCTCAGCATCCTGCTCTTCCTGATCCACACCGATACCAGTTACATAACTCTGCGGGATGTAACTTCCATTTTCGATGCGCAATTTCAGCTTCCCGTCTGCCTCCTTTCTCGTAATGATGTTTATAACACCCCCGACTGCATCTGATCCGTAGAGTGCACTTGTACCGCCTCGGACGATCTCAATTCGCTCGATACTGTTGACCGGCACTAGTGAAAGATCTACAGTTCCACTCTGGGCATTGTTCATCCGCACGCCATCGATGAGTACGAGTACCTGCTCGGTTGTCGACCCTCGCAACCGAAGGCTCTGAACTGCACCGAGCGAACCGTAATCCTCAACCGTCACCCCGGCCTGTCTGTTCAGGATCTGTGCGACATCCCGAACACCGCTCTCTTCGATCTCCTCCGCCGTGATGACGGTCACATGCTGAGGTACATCAAGCACTGGCTGTCCGGTCTTCGTCGCTGTAATGACCACGTCCTCCATTGAAGCCGTACCCTCTTCACCCTCCTCCTGTGCATGGAGCATAAACGCAGGTGTGAGAATCAATAGAAACAACACCATGAATCTTTTCATCTTTCAACCTCCCCTGAATGATTTGGCTGGCTCTAACATTCGATAAGAAGGAAGTGGCAGTCTACTGCGCTCTTGGTTGATGTGCTTGATTGGTGGATCATAAAAACGGTATGCGGCAGGACCATTCCCTTTCCTCGAGGTCAACTGTTCAGGAGGGTTTCCTGGCTTCCGGATCATCTTACTCGCAGCGCCTTCTCACTATCATCTGAGAGCAATGGCAGTATGCTGCTTTCATCCCCGGTTACAGT
>JAGLSF010000241.1 GCA_023136305.1 Spirochaetota bacterium | reverse complement strand
ACCCCTCATGGTCGCTGTGTACGAGCTCACAGGTAAGAAAAGAGTTCTCCCCCGCCACATCCCGGGGCTTGAGCCTTCGCTGCGTGCACATGATCACCGATTTTCTCAGGTTGCGTGAATCGTAGGGGCGCTCCTCGAGACCGATGACCTTGCTCAGTCTCTGTATCTTTCGCACCATGACATCCTTCTTCTTCTTGCTGCAGAAGAAGGTAAGCACCACACTCCCCTCCACAGCGGCAGATTCCTCAAGCCCATGGCCGACAACTGTGCCGATATTGATCCCCTCATTGCTGAAGGCTGAGGCGATGCTCGTGAGCGCCCCTGCCCGGTCGACCACATGCGCCCTAAAAACCCAGTGATACTTGTCCGAATCTCTCATGCCCCTCTCCTCCCTCTCAGTCTCCCGATGCAAATCCCGGGAAACGAAGGGGTTTCGTTTCTCCGGACAGAATCCCATACACCCCTGATGCCAGCGCATCCATCTCAAGGGATTCCTCGAACACGAATACAGGTGCCAGCCTGGCAGCCTTTCTGCGCAGGGCATTTCTGATAAGCGGACTCCGAACGAGCCCGCCGGTAAGGACGACCGCCTCCACATCGAATTCGAGTACCGCAAACATGGAACCAATCTCTTTCACAATTCTGTGCACCATGGCATCCACCACGATCCGCGCCTCCTCATCACCGTCGGTTATACGCTTCTCTATGATCTCCATACGGTATTCGCCCAAATAAGAGACAAGCCCACCCCTCCGCGAGAGCTGCTCGACGAGTTCCTCCCTGGTGTACTCACCGGAACAGCAGAGCTCGATGATTCCGCCGAGGGGCAGGGTGCCCGCACGCTGCGGCGTAAAGGGACCCTCTCCGAGAAGTGCGATGTTGTTGTCGATCATCCTGCCGCCCCGAAGCGCTGCCACCGTTATGCCCCCGCCCAGATGGGCAACGACCAGGTTGACATCCTCCAGCGGCCTTCCGACCTGCTCAGCAGCCCTGCCCGCGGCAGCACGGACACTCAGCGCGTGGGAAATGCTCACACGCCCTACAGGCTTGAACCCCGAGATCTCAGCCTCTGGTATGAATTCGTCCACGATGACAGGGTCAACCGTATAGGCGGGTACACCAAGCCTGGTGGCAAGCTCTGCAGCGGCAGGTATACCGAGGTTGCTCGCATGGGCCATTTCCGGCTGCTCCACAATACCCTTCACCAGGTGCTCATCAACCTTGACCTTCCCACCTGTCACTTCAGCAATGGTGTAGGTTCCGCCTCCGAGCTTGCCTGGCGGTCGTGGAACAAAGCCCCCCCTCGCCGCAATGGCATCGACCTTTTTCTCCCCCCATTCCTCCAGTGTGTCCAGTACCCTCCGTACCACGCCTTCGATCTGTTTTTCCGTGATTTCAGGGGAGTTGAGTGAAGGAATAGCGAGAGGGGCCTCCTGCTCCTGCAGGGGGAATGTATCATTGTAGAGTGCAAGCTTCAGAGAGGTTGAGCCGGGGTTGACAACCAGTATCCTGTGCCCCTTCGTCCTCTGCACCTTCTTTTCAGCAGTACCCCTCCTGGTCTCCACAGTACGCTGGGCATAGATACTGCAGAGAGCTATGGAGAGAAGCCGTGTCTCCAGGGTGTCGGCCCTGGACAGAATGATGTAGGGGACGGGAAAGCCCACCGTGATACCGGCCAGTGATGCCTGGCCGAACTTGGACATTGCCGTAAATGTCTTGTAGAGTATGTTTGCCGCATCGATGCCCGGGCACACAAGAATGTCGGCCTGGCCCGCAACCTCCTCCGCGTTGGGAAGGTGCGGCATGCCTTTGACGCTGACCGATTCAGGGTCCACGGCAAGGTCGAAGGAGAGGGGGCCGCACACCAGTGCATGGGGCCACTCCCGTTCGGCAAGCCTCCTGCCCATCCACGTGGATGGCAGTGATGGTATCTCCTTCTCGTTGGCAGAGAGCACGGCCACACGCGGACGCTCCAGGCCCATCACCACCCGCGCTACCTCAACGGCATTTTCGATCAGGTTGACCATGCGGCCGAAATTGCACACCGTGGTGACGCCGGCATCGGTAATGATTATGGGCCGTCCATCGGCTACCGGCGCTGCTTCGACAACGGTGGCCAGACTCACCGTGGGACGTACCGCGAGCCTGATGATGTGCCGGTTGATAACCGGTGTCGATATACCCCCCTTGAGCACGATATCGATGCTTCCATCCTGTATGAGTCCTACCGTGTGGCGAGCGATGCTCTCATCATCATCTGCAGAAACGATGTCCTTCGCAGCTATGTCAATACCGACTTCATGCACAGCATGGGTAACCTGGTCCCTGTCGCCGACCAGAATGATGCGGTCTATGATCCCGTGGTCCCGTGCCGATTCGACCAGCCGGAGGTCCTCAATACGATGCCCTCCGGCGATTACCACGGTGGAAGCCTTCATGGCCCCTGCAATGTCCACGAGATCTGTCACCGAATGAAGCCCCGACGCAGACCCCCGATTATCACTCCTAGTCAAACTCCACCGTTCCTTTCCCTCCGACCACTCACGCTCCCTGCAGATTCGAGAGCATTTTGTAGCTCCCGTGCTCCGTGAGAGCTCCGTGGATATTTCGATACACGTCGTAGAGTCCTTCATATTTCTCTACATGCTCTCTGATGGGCAGGACAGCCTCCTCGTAGTGCACGATATGCGAAACACCCTCTGCTGCATCCCTGAACACGCCGGCACCCACACCACCAAGTATCGCAGCACCGAGGGTTGTGGCCTCCGACACCTTCAGCTTGTAGATTTCAATATCGAACATATCTGCCATGACCTGCTGCCATGCAGGTGAGTTTGCGGCCCCTCCTGTTGCTGCCAGTCTTTTGATTTCGACGCCGATATCCTGCATGGCCCGGTAAATATCCTTGGCCTCCAGGGTAATGCCCTCCATAACCGCCCGGACAAGATCGCTCTTCGTGTGGGCAAAGGTAAGCCCGGCGAAGACCCCCTTTGCATGCACATCCCAGTAGGGACATCCGGAACCGTTCAGAAAGGGGAGAAAGATGATGCCATTGGCGCCGACCGGGCTCTTTCGCACATGCTGCTCCATGAGGGCATAGGGATTCTCCCCGATGTCATCTCCCCAGGCCCGCTCAAGACCTCCGAGCTCGTCTCTGAGCCATCGATAGCTGCTTGCCGCACCCAGCTGTATACCCTCCACATCGTACAGGCCCCACGCACCTGAAGCCGGCACCATCATGATGCCGCTTTCGGGAAGCACGGGCTTCTCTGTGGCCACAACGAGTACTCCCGAGGTGCCGAGTGTGAGTTCGGCAAACCCTGGTTTGACAACACCCGCACCGACCGCTGCGCACTGCTGATCGCCCGTTCCCGTGCTGATGGGTGTACCTTCTGCGAGTCCCGTACGCTCCGAAACCTCTTCGGTGATCTTGCCCGCCAGGGTTCCGGGTTTCACGAGAGGCGGCAGCTTTTCTGGGTCGATACCATAGGTCTCGATGATTTTTTCAGACCAGCAGAGCTCATGGACATCGATGAGGCTCGAACAGCATGCATTGGTCACCTCGCAGCAGAACTCATCTGCACCGAAACGGTACAGCACATAATCGGGCATGAGTGAGATGTACCGCGCCTTCTCATACCGCTGCGGATCGTTACGCATGATCCAGATTATTTTGGAAAATGAGAAAGTTGGTGTAATGGGCATGCCGACGATCTGATACAGC
>JAGLSF010000240.1 GCA_023136305.1 Spirochaetota bacterium | reverse complement strand
AGGGCGGTGTGATACGCATGGCAACGGAGGTTGAGGGAAATACCGTTGTGGTGAGGGTCCAGGACAGCGGCATCGGAATGAGCATGGAAGTTCAGAAACGCACATTCGATCCCTTCTTCACCACCAAGGGCACCCGGGGAAGCGGCCTGGGGCTTTCCATATGTTACGGTATCATTTCGCGTCATAAAGGTGAGATCGTACTCGACAGCAAAGTTGGAAAAGGAACGACTTTTACCATTCGGCTTCCACTCAATCTATCCGGAAAAGAGCTCGAGAGTATGCGAGAGAAGGAGGAAACTGTTGTGCCAGCGAGGATCCTTGTAGTTGATGATGACACCATGATGCGATCCGTGCTTACCGATATACTTATTCAATCGGGCTGCCATGTTGACGAGGTTGGTTCGGGCCGTGAGGGTGTTGAACTGTTCAGCCATGATGAGTATGATATGGTCCTGACAGACCTTGGGCTCGACGACATGTCAGGTTGGGAGGTCGCACAGAAAATCAAGGAACGTTCACCCGACACGCCGGTTGTTCTGATAACAGGATGGGGTATGCAGCTCAGTGAGGATGAGAACCGGACCCGGGGTGTCGACTTCGTTGTGTCGAAGCCTTTCAAGCTTGAAGAGCTGCGAGGTGTCATTAATAGTGCGATGTCCCTCAGGGAAGGGAAGGGTTTCTAGCTCCTGTACGTAGCGGCAGATGGAACTGTCGGCTCTGTTTGAAAATCCGCCTTCTATGTTATCACTCCTAAACTCCCCTGGGCACAGATGAACGTCCGGTAATCCATCCCGACAGAACAGTGACCTCTTGAATCATGTTGACAATTCGGACATGTCCTTTACAATGCTCACCAGCTTCAGTTTCGAGTAATAAAAACGCTTACTGCACCGCAGTTGGAGGAGGTACTATGGGTGACGGTAAATACGAAGAACTGCGTAGTGCCATCGTGGAGTACAACAATGAGCTTGCAGTCGGTGCGGTAAAGGCAGTGGTGGAACAGGGCCTCGACCCGCTCGAGGCACTTGAAGTAATGACAGAAGCTATTCGCGATATCGGAGACAGGTTTGGAAAGGGAGAACTCTATCTCCCTGACCTGATCGGTGCAAGCAGTGCCATGCTCAGTGCAATGCCTATCATTGATGAAGAGCTTAAAGTACGAGGTACAAAGAGAGAGGGCCTGGGGATAATAGTTGCTGGTACCGTGTATGGCGATATTCACACGATCGGCAAGACCATGGTTGCAACCCTTCTTATGGCAGCGGGTTTTACAGTGTATGACATCGGTGTAAATATTACGCCGGAGATCTTTGTCGATGCTGTCCGAAAGCACGAGGCTGACATACTCTGTATGTCGGCACTCATGACCATGACTGCACCGGAGCAGAGAAAGACAATCGTGGCGTTGAAGGAGGCTGGCATACGCAAGAAGGTCAAGGTCATGGTCGGCGGATCAGCGATAACACAGGAGTTTGCCGATAGTATCGGCGCAGACGGATACGACCCGATTGCTCCTGGTGCTGTGGATCTTGCGAAGAGACTTATGGGGTCTTAGAACGACCGTTTCAATATCGAGATTGTGAAGGTGGTCGGGGCCAGGGGTCTTTTCGGTATCGGCTCTGCCTCGCCCCTCTGCTGGAGTCCGGTACGTTCACCTTTCCCACAAATATGTCGACAGGGGCACCCTTTTTCTGTAATATAACCATAGCCCTCGCTTCCGCGGGTTTTGCCCAGTTCTGGCGACGGTATCGAATACCAACACAGCTCATCGAAGCCGCAATACCCAATGCTAAAATATGGGACTTCCAGAGCGGTTATGAGAAGGGCATGAATGCCCTCGTTCAAGCCCAGGCGGGCGGCTCAATAGTCTGGATCCACGGTACCGTGCACGGGGAACTCACCGCCCATCCCCTGCAGGCGATACTCGACGAGGTGAGAAAGTTCTATCAACACCGGTTGGATGACTAGCCTATAGTCCCCATGGTGAGCTGCAAAGTGGCCCGTATAGTGGATTATCGTACCGTAAATAATGGGTGGAGGTGGAGATGACCGGGAACGGGGAATACCTTCTGACCTTTGATTTCGGTACAGAATCGTTACGTGGTGCCATCTTTGACCGCAGCGGGAATATGGTCTGTACCGAGGCCCGGGAGTATGAGACTTGCTTTCCAAGGTCCGGATGGGCAGAGCAGAAACCTGATGAGTGGTGGCAATCCTTCCTGACTGTTGCAGGAGCTCTTCTGGGTCGCTGTGAAATCCCCAAAGAGCGGATACGGTCCATCGCGGTTGACACAACCTCCTGCACGGTGCTTGTGCTGGACAGTGACTTCAATCCGCTGAGAAATGCCATCATCTGGATGGATGTGCGTTCTTTTCGTCAGGCAGAGCGTATAGCAGGCTGTGGAGCTGATATACTGCGTTACAACGGGCACGGCAGTGTGTCTGCAGAGTGGATGCCCTGCAAGGCACTCTGGGTCAGGGAAAACGAACCCGATATATACGGTCGTGCACAACATATCTGCGAGTTCCAGGACTGGATCAATTATCAACTCACAGGCGAGTTCGTGGGAAGTATCAACAACACCACGGTACGCTGGTACTATGATCCGCGGGGCGGCGGATGGCCCACTGCATTCTATGAAAAAATCGGGCTCGGGGATGTCGTGGAAAAGTTCCCCCAGACCATACTCGAGCTGGGTGCGCCGGTTGGCCACCTGAGGCCTGTACTCGCAAAACAGCTCGGGCTCTCTGAAAAAACCCTCGTCGTGCAGGGCGGAGCCGACGCCTACATAGGAATACTCGGTCTCGGAGCGGTGAAACCCGGAAGGCTTGCCTTTATTACCGGTTCTTCACATCTCATGCTCGGACATACGGACAGAGGTTTCCACAAGGAGGGAATTTTCGGGGCCTTCCCAGACTGTGTCATGCCTGGTCTCTATGTGGTTGAAGGGGCACAGATATCGAGCGGTTCGGTACTCAAATGGTTCAGGGACGGTTTCGTCAGCAGGGAGCACGAGGAGGAGGCACGCAACCGAGGGCTGCCCCTCTATGATTATCTGAACACACTGGCCGGGAGCATACAGATCGGGTCAGAGGGACTCATACTTCTCAACTACTGGCAGGGAAACCGAAATCCCCTGGTTGATTCCCAGGCTCGAGGTGTGATATGGGGCCTCAGCCTGAAGCACAATCCTGCGCATGTATACCGTGCGATCATGGAAGGGGTTTCCTACGGCACCGAGCACATCATGCGATATTTCAGAGAAGCCGGTTTCGTCCCGCGGGAGGTATATGCCTGCGGCGGTGCAACGCAGAGTGATCTCTGGATGCAGATACAGAGCGATGTGCTCGGGATACCGATTTATCTGACCGAGGAGCCAAATGCCCCTCTGCTCGGTGATGCTATACTCGCTTCCTACGGTGCAGGCCTCTACACAAGCATTGAAGAAGCTGCGGGTGCCATGGTCCGGATAAAGAAAAAGGTAGAACCTGATCTTGAAAAAACAGAGGCGTACCGCTACTATGTGGACAGGTATATCGACACCTATCCGGCACTGAAGGGGCTCATGCACGACATGCTTGAGCATGAATCCGGATAATGTGGCTGAATTTCTAGTTTTCATCCCATCGAAAAAAGTGAGAAAAATCACTTTTAAATGCATTGTGCTGGTGAACAAAAAGATATCGCTCCGCTGGCGCTTCGCTAGTCGAGTTAAAATGCGCGAAAAT
>JAGLSF010000024.1 GCA_023136305.1 Spirochaetota bacterium | reverse complement strand
AAGTTTGTTCCTCCCTGATCGATCATTTCCAAAATCCGGCGCGCCCTGTAGCCGAGGTCGGAATCCGGGTCGATCACATAGGGGTAGTTAGGGCTGACCGTCGCATTGTTGGCCGCGATTATGTAGCCCTTTCCGGGATTTTTGACCCAGGGCAGGTCCTCGAAAGGAACAAAGCCTGACCATTCATTATCATCCGTCCATCCCGGCACGGGAACAAGACCGCTGTGGGGCCTGATGGGTATAAGACCCACCGATTGAATCCCGATGTTGCCGTCGACATCGGCGTATGTCATCTGTATATCCGGGGCTTCCAAATAGCTCAGGGCCTCACGGAACTCCTCGAAGTTACGGGCCCGGCCTGTCAACAGGAGGAATTTGCTGATCTCCATCGGCTGAAGGGCTGTCCAGCGCAGCGAAAGCGCGTTGAGCTCGAGATTATCGGGAAAACTTTTCTGTGGGACTATGTTAAAGCTGTTCGCGCTCATCATCGACCCGTGGTCCGTTATTATCGGCCCGTGCCGTGTGCTGCGCACCAGCAGAACATAAGGCTCTTCCTCTTCTTTAATAACGATCTCCTCCCTGCGGATATCCATTTCCACCCACCTCCCGTTGACCTCGTACTGGTTCGGATCGTGAGGGTTTATCCTTTCTATGTAAAGGTCCTGAACGTCCGGGCTCATGAAGCACATCCCCCAGGCGATGCGGTCGTTGTTCCCCAGTATGATCCAGGGAACACCCGCGAAGGAATAACCGCGCAGGTTAAAAGGCTCGGTTCCGTCAGGCCCCCCGCCTGTCTTGCTGTGCAGGCCGACCTCGTACCATATCGAAGGCATCTGGATACCGAGGTGAGGGTCGTTTGCCAGTATAGGCTTGCCGGTCGCTGTCATGTCACCTGACAGGACCCAGGCATTTGACCCTACACCTTCTCCCTTTCCCAGCGCCATCGGAGTGTAAGTGTCAAATGCCCCTACCAGCCCGGTGTTGAGACTCAGAAGCAGGGAAATGTCCTCATCCGTCAGTGCAGCAAGGCCGTCGGTTTCGAGTTTTTTGCCTGAAAACGTGATCTCGTCGTCATTCACGACAATAGGACCGTTCACATAATCGTATTCCGGGAAGTAATCCTGCGCAAGTTCAACACCCACTGTCCTGATAATGTCAATTCTGTAGAGCTCTTCTCTCATGTTGCCCTGGGCGTCCTCGGCCATGATCTTGAACCATGTGAGCGTGTTTACCGGTGTCCAGGGTTCTATCTCAAGGTCCAGCCCCTGTAACTTTAAAAGCCTGAACTCGAGGCCAAGCTGGTGGGGTTTTTTGTCGAGTATGTACGCGTTTACCCCGGCCGAGTAGGACTCCAGATACCTTCTGATCTCGTCGTCCATGATTTCGTACTCCTCCTCGGCAATCCCCCTGAAATTCACCGTCCTGATGTAAATATCCACCCCCAGAACGGCTTCCCCGAAAAGCTCCGAAAGCCTCCCCGAACCGATGCGCCTCCAGAACTCCATCTGCCAGAACCGGTCCTGTGCATGAACGTAACCCTGGGCGAAGAGGAGATCCTCCATGGTGTCGGCATAGATATGGGGGACACCGTCCTTATCACGATAAATCTCAACAGACGCATGCAGCCCCTCCACCTTTACAGCACCCTTCGTTTTGGGAAAGGCCCTGCGCATGAAAACCATTCGAATGGCGCCTAAAGACACCACAATGACAACAACAACTGCTGCAACTATGATCCATGCTCGAGCTTTTTTCTTCATGACGGCCTCCTTTACCGTTGCTATGTAGGTATATAATACTCCTCTTTAATCCAATGCAACAGTCTCTCCATGCCCTGCTCCGGCGGAGCTTCGGGCCTCCAGTGCAATTTCCCTGAGAACCACTCTATAGATGGATCTACGCTCCTGCTCGATCAGGACGATTTCCTCAAACTCAATACCCGGAAATGTGCCTATGAACCTGTCAAGCGGCAGGCCGCTCACCCACTGCAGGTCTTTGCCCGGATCCATGAGTACGTACAGATGGGCGAGTACCAGACGCTCGGGGAAGTTCAGGGAAGCAGTGTACACCGGCAACCCAAGGTCGATGTTGGCCTTCATTTTTTTTGCCTCACGCTCGGCTTCCTCATGAGACATAAAGGGGTTGAAGAGTGAGTGGTGTTTGATATCTGTTCGTCTGCCGTATATATCCCTGTAGTAGAGCCTGAGCGGATAGTCCGCCCGGCCCACGGAGTTCCACAGATGGGCTTCATGCGGCAATATTTCCAAAATCCTGTCCGCGTATTCCGGTACCTTTGCATAGTTTCGCTTGTTCGGATTTGTTAGATACTCGACCACATCCCAGGTATCTTCAGCCTGTTCCCACTCCGGATAGTTTTTGAAATAATTTTTAACCACCCCCTCCTTGCGGCCGTCATCGGATACCGCCTTGTAGATGAAAGGAGGGGCAAAGAAAGTCGGCAGCATGAGCAGCAGGATGATTTGTCCAACCCTGCCTCGTTTAAGGAGAAAATGCATGGCGAAAACCACCGGCACACTCAGCAGTACATAGACGGGAAGGGCAAAGGCGTACATGTCCCAGATGAAATAATTGCCGGACCAGATGATTTGTGAGATGAGACCGAGTATGAAGAATAGAAAGGTCAGGCGAAGGGTCTTTCTTTTCCAAAAGCAGTAGAACCCGAAGAGGGCGAGCAGAATTGCAGATGAGGGATAATTGTAGATAATGAGGATGAGATAATTTACCCTCCAGAATCTCTTTTCTCCGGGGGATACATTGCTAGGAAACATGTACTTCTTGAATTCGCTTCCCGTTGAATAGTCCAGGATTTTCCTCAGCGCCGCCACGCGCACCTCAAGGTATGACAGAGACGGTTCCTGTATAAATATCCTCCTCACGAAATTATGATAATCCTGTATGAAAACGATGAAATACAGTCCTGTACCGAGTAGAAAGCATCCTATCAGTATCATAACCTTCCAGAACGTCAGATTTTTCCGTCTATACATGAGGAAGCCCAGGACAGCTAAAAACCCGAATGCGAACAGGACCATGAGCACGTGATTACTGCATCCCAACCCGAGGAAAAAGGCCGCCGCACAGAGATTCATGAATCTTTCTGTCTTGTTGTATCGTATGAGAAACAGAAGCGTGGCAGCGAGGATGGCTGAATTCAGCGTGTACACCTCGAGCATGGTGGAATGCCACCAGAGCGAATGGGAGAGCATGAGAATGAGGGCACCCAGAACAGCGACTATTCTGTGTGACGTGATCTCCAGAAACACGAGAAACATGAGCTGTACCGTGAAGGCTCCGAATAGAGCTGAGAGCAGCACCAGATAGAAATGAATGTTGTGGTCGGGAAAGAGCTGTAGCCATGCATACCCAAGGATGTGAAACAGGTTGTGATAGTTGGCCCACGAGCCCAGTTTCAGGCTTACCACATTGGATACGATGAGTGTGGAGTCCACCCACCCCGGTGTCCTGCACGCGGTGAGATAGTAAAAGATACCGGGGATGACAATGAAGAGATAGGGACCGATTTTCTCAAACCGGGAAAGGAACACTCTGGAATGAATCCTCCGTGAAAGCACCAGAGCCCCATCCACCTGTTTGCTGAAGAGATTCTGCATCATAACGCTTCCTCGCCTTAACGGTTTGTTTGTATAGCCAATCCCGTTAAGGCAATTACCATGCCAGGAAGAACAAGATAGTTAACTCCTTTATCTTTAAACACTTAGAGAGGAGATGCTATTTTTTTATACCTCCAAACCCTCCGAAACTTACGTCCCCTTACTCAACAGTTCCTCACATGTAATTCGTTATATAACAAGTGGTTGTTGCGATATGCGATCGCATGTGCAGAGAAAGGTTTACATGGGTTCGAAACACAGCCATACCGCGGACTTCACCCAATCTTCCAAATACACGGGCAGGAGTCGATGTACGAATCTGCCCTCAGTCATCGCCGCTTTTGCATTTCACCCCGAGTCCCTGCGCTGAAGCCTCTTTCCCAGGGCCTGAGGGGTAATACCCAGAATCGTCGCTGCGGTAGACTTGACCCCCTTTGCCCTCTTCATGGCCTCTGCTATCAGAAGTTCATGCGCCTGTGACAGGGTGGGAAGTCTCTCCTTGAAAACTATGAGTTCCTCCTGCTGCTCCCTGTTGAGCATCTGAGCATCCCGCCCCATTGCCTCTCTGAAGGACTTCAGTGACAGCATCTTCTCAGATTGCCTGCTCACGGCATCAAAGACCATTGACCGCAGCTCTCTGACATTTCCGGGAAAGCCATAGGTCCCGAGAAAGGGTATCAGTTCGGAGGGGATCGCCAGCTTTTTCTTCGAGAGCTTTTGAGACGCCTCTTCCATGAAGTGGTAGACCAGCAGGGGTAAATCTCCCTTTCTTTCCCGGAGGGACGGCAGCCGCACTTCATGCGCCGAAAGCCGGTAGTAGAGGTCCTTACGAAACTCTCCGGACCCCACGGCCGCACGCAGGTTCTTGTTGGTGGCTACCACGATCCGGGCATCGGTTATCATGGCCAGATCAGACCCGAGGGGATAGTATTCGCGGGCCTCGAGGAGCCTCAGAAGCTTCACCTGGGAGGCTGGCGTGAGGTCGCCGATCTCATCCAGCAGTATGGTCCCTCCCGACGCCTGCTGGAAAAAACCCTTTCTCGATTCCGTTGCCCCTGTGTAGGCTCCCTTCTTGTGCCCGAAGAGGCTGTCGGAGAACATGGTGTCATCGAGCCCCGCCACATTTACAGCCACAAAGGGCCTGTCCCTGCGGCTGAGCTCGTGTATGGTTTTCGCGATGAGTTCCTTGCCGGCCCCAGTCTCACCCACAATTAGCACGGTTTCGTCGGTCCCGGCTATGGACTCAAGATAGAGAAAGATGGAGTGCATCTTCCGGTCCTGGGTAATGATGTGGGAGAAGGCCTCCGGATTGCTCAGCCTGTCGCTCAAAAGCCGACTTCTCAGATCCGAATACTCACGCTTGAGTTCCCGCAGCTCTATGGCCCGCTTCACACCGCTCACGAGCCTGTTCTCTTCAACCGGTTTTACCATGTAATCGATAGCCCCGCCCCGCATACACTGTACCGCCACCTCGATCTCGGCGCTTCCCGTAACGATTATGACCGGCACCTGCGGATACTCGTCCCGTATCTGTTCGAGGATCTCCTCACCCTGTACATGGGGCATCCGAAGGTCGAGGAGAACCAGCTCAACCTCATTCCCGCTGAGGATGCCAGCCACCTCTCTGCTGTCCGTCGTGCTTATGAGGTTGGTTATCCCATGAGACTTCAGGACATCCTCCTGGCTCGCTACCACATGCTCCTCATCGTCAACCATCAGTACAGGACAATCGGGGTAGTGCTTGGAACTCATGTGAATACTCCTTCTGGGAAGTTGACCGTTACCACCGTCCCTTTCCCAGGTTGTGATTGAAAGTGCATGCTTCCGCCGTGCTCATCAACGATGCGTGATGATATGGAGAGTCCGAGACCGGTCCCCCCGGTCTCCCTCTTGGTGGTGAAGAAGGGTTCTGTGACCCGTGCGAGCACCTCCTCAGGCATACCCTCACCCTCATCCCGCACCTCAATCGTTACCACGCGCCGGTCCCTGTTGTAGTGCGTGGCAATGGATACGCCTCTGCTGCGGTCCTTCAGCGACTGACAGCCATTCTGTATCAGGTTCAGGAGCACCTGTTCAATCTTCTGCGCAATACCCCGCACCATGGGAAGGTTCTCCTCAAGCTGTATGGAAAAATGGTCTGTGCTCTTTTTTATGAAGGGCGTACCCAGAATAATTGCTGACTGCACCGTAACGTTCACGTCCACACGTTCCGAAATGCCCTCGGGCTCGGACCTGGCAAAGGATTTCATCTCCTTCACGATCACACCTATCCTCTTGGCACACTCGTCGATACGCTTCACCGAATCCTCAAAGGTTTTAATGAATTGTTCATACTCGAGCCCTCCAAAGCGCATGTCCTCCAACTCCTCCCTGTGCTCATCCAGTACATGCAAAATATCGGGATAAGCCTTGAGCAGAAGTCCCGTGTTGAGCAGTATGGAATGATTGGGGTTGTTGATCTCATGGGCAACACCTGCAGAGAGTTCACCCATCATGGCGAGCCTGTCAGACCTCATCAGGTGAAGCTCCTGCACCTTTGCCTGTTCCTCCACCTTCCGCTGTTCCGTTATGTCGCGTTCCAGAATAGCTATACGGGTGACCTGCCCCTCAGGATCGACCACAGGATAAATCACGTTGTCGCTGACCTTGCCCTCCTGCTCATCCACCACCCGTATGGCCCTGACTGAACGAACGGCACGCTCAACGAAGCTTCGCCTGCGCTCGGCCACATCGGGTTTGTACAGGTCCCAGAGGCATGCGCCCACAATTCTCTCAGGCTTCATCCTCAGGCTTTTGGCGGTGGTTGTGTTCAAGCTCAGGACAATTCCCTCCGTGTCGATGAGCACGAGGGAGTCCCTCAATGCATCGAGCAGAGACCTTGCCATCTGCTCACTACTGCGAAGCTCCGCCTCAACGGCCTTGCGCTTCTCTATGTCTGCCAGAAGCGACCGATACAGCCTGGCATTCTCGAGCGATATGGCGGCTTGAGATGCGACCAGCCGTACGATCTCCACCCTCTCTTCGGTAAAGGCACCGCCGGTCAAATTGTTCTCCAGGTATATGAGGCCCTTTATCAGTCCCTGATGGATAATGGGTGCACAGAGAAGGGACCTGAGCCTGTTTCGCTCTATATAGGGATCCGTTCTGAAGAGCTCATCTTCGCATGCCTCTTTCTGCACGATGTTCTGCTTCGTACGGATCACATAGTTGAACACAGCCTGTGACAGCTTGTCACTGCTCACAACCTCTATATTCTCAAGCAGGTCAATCCTGCCGGTTCCCGCATCCCCCTCCACTTCAATGAGATACGCACCCTCATTCTCGAGTATCAGAAGCCCCCGCTCTGCCCCTGAGGACTCCAGAACCATCTGCATGATCTTTTTGAGAAGTGAGTCGAGCATAATCTCTCCCGATATCACCTGTGAAACCTTGAGCATGGTGGCCAGATCGAGCTCCCCCGGTCTTATACTCACATCATGCCGCAGTGGAGACAGGGGCCTCTCCACCGCTGTCTTCACCTCGTGTGGGGAGATGATGAGGTCCCTGTATTTCTCCTCCAGGCTCCGCATCTTGGCATATGCACCCCATCCTCCATAACAAAGATGAGCCTCCCTCATATAGGCCGCAGCAATCTGCTGTTTTTCACGCCCAAGATAGAACTTTGCCGCAAGCTCGTTGGCCAATGCCTCATCCTGGTGGTACCCATGCGCCCTGGCTCCCTGAATTGCCTGATCGTAAAACCCCATTGCTTTGAGGTCCCTTCCCAGGACCCGTTCCCGTTCCGCTTCAACCAGATGCCACTTGTGCAGATAATTCATGGGGGCGTCATCGGCGCCCTTCTTCATCATCCTCTGATAGGATGCCACCAGATTCATACAGCGCCTTCGCTCGGTCTTGTGCAGGGTCGGTATGACTGAGAGCAGGATGAGCGCATAGTAGAACCGTACTTCGAGCAGGAAACCAAATTGACCCTTGGTTTCCCCATGCCGCTCCACCTCCAAAAAACACTCATAGGCACTCCGATGATCTTCAAAAAGGTAGCAGAGCATGCTCCTGAAAAACCGTATGCCGGCAATTGTGTCTGTATCCTTTGCCTCGATCAGTACCGGAACCATCTCCTCGTCGTTGAAGCTTTCACCCCTCAGGCACATGCTGTCTGCAGCTTTCCCCATCAAATTCAACACCGCCTGCCTCACCAGCATGATAGTGTGAAAGGTGTTGTGCTGCTTTATCCTCTTCAGCATTTCACCGTACTTTGCCGTTTCATCCCGCAGCCCCTCTATATTGGCACCGATGAAAAACTGCTGTAAACAGAAACTTCGCGCAGCGTATGCGGCCCATTCCAAATCCCCGGTTTCCAGGCCTGTGTTATAGGCCTCGACAAGGGGATCCGATGCCTCATGTAAATGAGATTTCCACTTCTTCATGAGAGCGTACACCACGTTGTACATCTTGGCGGTAAGATCTTTCGAGTGATATTTCTCAAAGAGGTCCAGAGCAAAGTTGCCGAACTGATACCCCGGATCGACTTCGCCGATCAGCCCCAAAAGGAGACCATAGAGCGCATAGGCGAAGGGAGAAAAGTTGGAGTTGCCGTACTTGTATGAGAGGATCACCATCCTGAATGCAATGCTGGGAAACATTTCACGTATCGATCCGTAAAAGGGGTTGAACACACCCATCAGTATGCGCATGGCGGCAACTTTGTAGGGGTCAGTCATTGGGGGAAGGTTCTGCAGATCACGAAGATTTACGCCGTGAAGGAGAATCTTGGTCCTGAGAAGGCCGAGCAGAATGCGCAATCTGCCGGGATTTTTCGGCAGGAACACGCCGAGTTGATTCAATATTTTCGATGCCCCATCCACAGCATCCTCATATCTGTTCTGGGCAATGAGAGAGTGTATGGAAATTTCGTATGCCCGTACCCTGTCAAGCAGTGTCCCGGCATGCAAAAACACGGATCGATTCAAGCTTTCTGCAACTGAAAAATCAGCGCTCAAATATGCAGCTTCCGCCCCTTCGAGATGCAGCGACAGCGTCAGTTCATAACGGTGCTGCCAGCTGTCATCCGTCAGCATATCGATACCTGCTGTTATATACCGCAGGGCCGATTCATAGGCTATGGACGCCTTGGCCCTTTTCCCTGCAGCCAGGTTGAGCTCAACAAGTCTGAACTTTTCCTCCCCATCGGTAACAAGGTTGCGCCCCCGGTTCATGTGATCGGCGATCTCACAGACATGCTCATCCAGCTGTTCCTGTGCGGTATGTTCGAGCATAACTCTTCCGATTCCGAGATGAAGACGTTGCTTCTGCCCTGAGGTGAGAAGGGAATAGGCAGCCTGCTGAACCCGGTCATGCAGAAATTTAAAAACACCGCTCGAAACCCCCGACGCATACTCCCCATCGGCATGGGTGGCAGCTACCCTCTCGTCCACCGGCAGCACAAGCCCAGCCAGCACGCACTCCTGCAACTCCTGCAGGCACACATCGGGGGAAACATCATGTACTGCTGCCAGGGTCTTAAGTGTGAAACGGTTCCCGATACAGGCAGCGCGCATCAACACCCGCTGGGACGCTTCAGACAGGCCCTGGATTTTTTCGGTCATGAGACCGATGAGATCATCGACGATGTCAGCCTGCAGGATTTCGTCCACATCCCAGACCCATCGCCCCGTAGTAAAATCAAAGGTTGTGTGGTCCTTCTGATGAAGGTTCCTGAGAAACTCATTCACAAAGAAGGGATTACCCCCCGTTTTGTCGTGTACCAGTTGTGTAAGGGATTGTGCTTCGTCTCTCTCACATTTCAGCGTGTTTGAAACCATGTGTTCCACATATTCCCTGTTCAGCGGCCTCAATGCGATTGTAATGACCTCACCCTCCGATGGTCCCAGACCATCGATCATGCGCTGCAGCGGATGTTGGGCGTTCACCTCATCGTCCCTGTAGGCACCCAGTATGAAAATATTCCTCATAACCGGGCTGCCTATCAGGATCCGTAAGAGCTTCAGACTGGCAGTATCTGCCCAGTGCAGGTTATCGAGAAAGATGATCATCGGATTCTCAGCCCGGCTGAAGGCCCCCACAAAGTTTTGAAACACGGTCTGAAAACGGTTCTGTGATTGTGCAGGGGGGAGCTTGGCAACCGGTTTCTGCTCTCCCAGTATGAGCTCCACCTGGGGGATCACATCAACAATGATCTGCCCATTGGGTTCCACTGCGCTCAGTATGCGCTCCCTCCAGAAGGCCACCCGGTCCTTGCTCGTCATCAGAATCTGGTCCACAAGCGCACTGAAGGCCTGAATAAAACCGCTGTAGGGGATCTCCCACTGAAGCCGCTCAAAGGTACCAGAAACATAGGTCATCTTTTCATGGACAAGAGATCGGTGAAACTCACGAACGAGCGAGGTCTTTCCTATCCCTGACCGCCCTTTTATGAGCGCAAACACCCCCTCACCGTTTTGTGTTCGGCTGAATGTCTCCATCAGGGCATCCAGCTCGGTCCCACGGCCATACAGGATCTGAGATGTCTCGAACAGGGGAGACGGGTCATGTTCTCCCGGTTCAAAGCGGGTTATCTTTCCGGAGGACTGAAGCTCCGACTGGCAGCGCTTCAAATCGACCCCCAGTCCGTAGGTGCTCTGATACCGTTGTTCCGGTGCCTTGGAGAGTAGCTTCATGACGATCCCTGATAGCACCTCAGGTACTTCCACGCTCACCTGATGGGGCGGAACTGGATTTCTTGCCATCTGTGCATGTACAAGCGCAAGGGGGTCCTCTTCCCGAAAGGGAGGGCCGCCTGTGAGTATTTCATAGAAGACCGTGCCCAGGGCATAGAGATCGCTCCGGTAATCGATGACCCTGTTCATGCGGCCCGTCTGCTCGGGTGACATGTAGGCAAGCGTCCCCTCGACGGTATCCGCACTTTGGGTAGCGCTTTCCCCGGAATACAGCGAGGCAATGTCGAAACCGGTGAGCTTTGTCTGCCAGGTGGTGGTATCGATGAGGATGTTCTGAGGCTTTATATTTTTATGAATGATCTTCTTGCCGTGCAACTCGCCTAGAATATCCGAGAGCCGTATCGCTACCCTCAGCATGTGCTCGAGCGCCACGTTGCCGGAATCTATAAGGTTCGAGAGAGGTGTTGCATTGAAATCTTCAAATATCAGGGCGAGCCTCGAGTCCTGTGTGAAGAGCTCAAGGGGTTTTAACACATTTTCCGTGTCCAGGTCTTTTGTTACTTCATATTCGTTTTGCAGCTTCGCTCTATCTTTAATGTCGGGATCATCTCTCTTGGGTGTTCTGATAATGACAGTTGCAGGATTTGAGAAGCCCTGTTCGCGCACAGCTCGATAATAGAAACTGATCGAGTCCTCGCTCAGTTTCTCCTTGATTCTGTAGCCCGAAATTTCGGTCATACCAGCTTCCTGACCAAAATTGACGAGGCGCTCCCGCTTTTTTAGGGTCAGGCTTGCAGGTTACAGTACGATCACGTCGTCGTCTTAAAACGATGCAACAGATTCTTAACAACTACCATTGTATTCAACTTTGAGTACTATGTACAATACATGGTTTTATCTATTAAGATACAGGCATTACATATAGGTAAAAACCATTAGGTAGCGATAACATTTTACCATGATTGAAAGTTTATTTACCTATATTTTTCCCTGAAAAACTTGCCAGCTCATCCAAAATGTGTATAAAATAGATCAGGAGGGAATACATGGAATGGCTGAGGTTTTCCAGTCTCGCCATCGGGTCCTTTCCCACAGGTGTTCTCATGTGCGTGCTCACCATCTTTCTGCTCACCATAAAGAAAAAATCATTGTCCACCTGGATGCTGATCGTTTACTACTGCGTGCTCTCCATTCTGCTTCTGTCATATATTATTCGGTATTCGGTCCTATCCGTCTTTGCGACCCATACCGGGCAGGCATCCAATCTGATAGTATTCGGTATCGTGTCCTATGTGCTATTTGCCTATCTCTTTCTGGGCAACTACTATCCCCTGGAATCGAAAATTATTACCTCACTGTTCTCAGTGACTGCCCTGTTCGTCTACGTCTCAATCTTTGTGAAGTACCCACTGTTGAGGCTGGTTTATGATTTCCAGGCACATTACTTCACATACCTCTACGGGCTGCGGGTAGGGCTTATAGTCGGCCTGGGGTATATGTGGATCATGGTTATTTTCTTACGAAAAACATTTGTTGTGTCCGAATATACAGGGTCATTACGAGGCAGAAAACTGGCTGGTCGTTTTATCATTGCCATCGTAAAGGTAGTTCGGCCCGGAGGAAGGGAGGCAAAGACCTTTCTGGCACTAGCACTGCTCACGGCAGGCATGTTCTCCATCTCCTTTATGTATCTTCTCATGTCAGCCGAAATCATCAGCCGTGGAACCTACGGGTTATTCTTCAACGCTGTCGGCCTTCTGACCACCTTTTCAATCTTTCTGGTGTTCACCAACAGCACCTTCGAGCCCTCGAGCTTTCGCTGGAAACTGATCGGCCTTTCCCTGGCACCGACCATGCTCGTACTGGGAATAGCCTCGAGTATCATCCTCTCCGACGCAGATACCTCTTTTGACAAGGCGAGAAAACTGGAGGCGGATAATATCAAGACCATGCTGATAGCCAATGATATATCAGACATCCCCCCTCATGTTGTCTATATCGCATCACGCCCAAAGAAAGGTCTCTTCTCCAGGTCCTATAGGGTTGAACACTCCAGCAGGGAAGAGTTACGGGTCATGGATTTCATCAGGAATGATATGGTGGAGCGAGAGAGGGAACTATCCAGGGCTATGCAGGATGTAATCAAGAGGGATTACATCGTTGACAGAGCGCAGGTCCGTAAACTTGTCAGCACCGATATTGACCAAATGTCACCTCCACAGTTTGAACGGCGGTTCCGGCACTTCGTTCTGCATGACACGGATTCCTTCTATTTCCATTATGATTTCAGCTATGAAAACCGGCTGTACGAGATCGGGTACAGTTACAAGTGGTACCGCCTGGTCATTCACAAAACCGCTGTCAAGCTCTTCTACATCATCATAGGAACGGGGGTTGTCATACTGGTTCTGTTTCCGCTCTTCTTCTACCGGAACCTTTTCAAGATAGATCTCAAAATCTTTTAATACATAGATTAGGAACAAGGAGATGAATGTATGCATGATCAGATATATGAGAGGGCAAAGGGCAAAATCCAGCTGGCGGTCTACTTTGCAAAGGAGATGATCGAAGAGCTTGGCAGAGAAAGGGCGCTCGAAATCATTGGAAAGGCCTATCAAAAATTCTCCAACGATACCTTTCCGGAACCCTATCTCGATATCCCCATGGAAAAACGATTTCAAAAGTTCAGGGAGGACTTGAAGGTAAAGGCCGAGCAGGAGGCCCATCTTAGCATTGTGGAAGATTCGGACAGGCATATCAAGGTGAGGTTCGACCGCTGCCCCACCTATGAGGTCTATGCGGACTATGGCATTCCCGAGGTATGTCAGAAATATTGCGACAGTGATTTCGAGGCCTTTCGCCATGTCCATCCCAAAATAAAAGTGACCCGTGAGCATGAGATTGCCTACGGTGATGCCTATTGTGACCACTGCTGGACCCTGGAAGAGTGAAGCATTGACAGAGCCCGCTTCATGCCCCAGGCTCCGGTGAAAGGAAGGAGTGAATCATGCCTGAAGGAAAAGCACTCGTCCTGTTTTGGACCAAGAATGGAAACACGGAGAAAGT
>JAGLSF010000239.1 GCA_023136305.1 Spirochaetota bacterium | reverse complement strand
GCCTGGACATGGAGCTGGTGGACTTTCTCGAGCCCATCAACGAGCTCTACCCTCAGGTCATTACCGATGAGCTCAATGATCTGCACGTGTTCCTGAAGGATGAGGTGGTCAGAAGCAGCGGGATTATCAACTACTCCCACGGATACCGCATCAATATTGTGTATGGAGTTCCCCATGCCGACGAGAAGTCATTCAGTCAAGCCTGTGCAGGTGCGCGGAAAATATTAATGTGGGTTGGCGAGAGAAACAATTCAGACAGGAATCGGAGCGGGATAAAATGGAATGTGAAATTCGGTATGACCCATGGGGTCGCCCTCACCGGTATAGTTGGTTTCAACTACATGGTTCTCGGTGAAGTGATTGAGAGAAGTGCCCGCATGCTCGAGTTTGCGAAGAAGTTCAATGTTCCCCTTGTCACCGACTCCTTCGATATGCTGAAATCCATACGGAATGTGAAGTATCGAAAGCTCGACATCGTACCGGCAGGTACGTCGTCAACACTGACGATCTTTGAAGTGTTTCTCCAAAAGCATGAAATGATCGATCAGGCCATCAAACTGTACAATCACGGTCTCGAAATGTTCTACGATGAGAAGTATGAGGTGGCTGTTCTGGAGTTCAAAAAGGTGGCCGCAATTCTTGATGATGACAAGCCGTCGAAGATATTCCTGAACCGCTGTGGGCGTGCAATGAAGGGCAGGCCTCGTCGCTCATTATACTCTTGATTATAGCTAAATAGGTGGTATTTTATACTCCGGTGTGATGCTGTCAGCGGCAGAACATCGGAGGTGCATCATATGGAAGAGTTAACCCTTGAAGAATTGATAAAATATACCGTGCGGATTCAGCAGGACTCCTTTCTCTTTTACCGGAAAGCGGCGCGTATACTTGAAGGAAACGAGATGAAACCGGTGATCGATGGGCTTGCCGATTTCAAGGCCGATCAGCTCAAACAGTTGAAGGACCTTCTCAGCGAGTATACGCTGGCGTCAGAAGACATCGATTTCATGTTCGATGTGGATACTGACCTGTTCGATGATATCCTCGATAATGGTGATATACCTGCCCAGGCAACTCCCCGGGACGTGCTTGTGCTGTCGCTGAAACGTGAAGACAGGACGGCGAAGACCTATGTCATGATTATGAACCTGCCCCTTCTCGAAGAGAGGGCCGGTCAGCTGTACAGGCTTCTTCTCGAAGATGAAAAGGAGAAGATCAGCGCACTACGGGAAAGAGCCGAAAAGGCCGCACGGCGCTGACCGCATGGATGTCCCCTCATGAACAGGCTTTACCTGTTTCCCCTCACACAGGCTCCCTGCATGCGATTTATTTTAAATATTGACAAATCAGAGGGGCTGTGAGAGGATAATTTATTGGGGTGTTACCCTGCAGTAAGAAATTTTGAAAGGAGGCATAGGTATGAAGAGGAAAGCAACCATTACCCTTATAGCACTGGTGCTTGGTGCACTGATCATCGGTGTACCACTATTCATGTACGCCGGCGGTGGGGAGAAAAAGGCGACAGTGACCTTCTTCTGGGCTCTCTATGACGGCCTGACCGAGGAGTTCCGGGCGGAGCTTCAGGACGCGTTCAACGCTGCGCATGAGGATATTGAGGTTGATATCGTTCCTGTCGACTGGAACCTCATGCATGACAAGATTACCACCGCAATTGCGGGCGGCAAACCGCCGGAACTGTCCGTCGTGGGAACACGGTGGCTCCTCGAGTTCATGGACGTGGACGGTATTGTGGAGGTGTCACAGTACGTCAGCAAGGCGACACTGGACAACATAGCACCGGGTGCCATGGAGGCGAAGATCGGCGGAAAGCTCATGGGACTTCCGGTTGCAGCCGGCGCCAGGATACTCGCATACAACGCCGATGTGACGAGTGTGGTACCGAAAACAATGGAGGAGCTGAGAGGTGCGGCGATCCGTGCCCATGACCCACCCAATATGTACGGGCTCATCATGCCGGGCCAGAAATTCACAGAGCTCACCGACTTTGCCTACCATATCTACGCCGCGGGCGGTGATTTCTTCGAAATGAAACCCGACGGCACATACGGCAAATCGGCCTTCAACGGACCTGAGGGTGTCAAGGCGCTCGAGTTCATGGTGCAGATGGCAGCCGAGGACGAGATCGTACAGGACGGGTATCTGTCGCTCGACCGGATGAGCTCCCACCCGATCTTCTACAAGGGCAAGGGAGCCTACACCTTTATCGGCGCATGGGTTGAGTCAGCATACAATCAGGCAGGCGGGACCTTCGAGCTGAAGTATGCACAGATACCGCCCTTCGAGGGTGACGACGGCACAACGCTTATCATCACCGACTCCATCGCCATGTTCAAGGATGCGGAAAACCTCGAGGCAGCAGGCGTCTTCCTCGACTTCTTCTACCAGGACGAGTGGAAGGCCGTATTCGACGAGTCCATCGGATTCCCGCCGGTCACCATGTCGGCGGCCAGGCTCCCGCAGTTCCAGACGCCGCTCTACAAAGTGCTGGGTGAAGCTGCGATGAGGTCCAAGGGCTGGCCGCTCATGGCGGAGTTCGCCGAGGTCACGGACATCATCTGGGATGCCAATGTGGAGGCATTTCTAGGTGAGAAGACACCGCAACAGGCACTCGACGATGCCGCAGCCGAGATCGACAGGCTGAGAGGCATGTAATTCATTTGCACTTTACAGGAGGGGGAGGTCCCGGCATCCGGGGCCTCCTTTCTCACTATGGGGCTTTTCCGGTATGGGCACGACACAAACCGTGAGACGAAAGGGGCATTTCTGGGCAACGGACTCGAAGTATGCCTATCTCTTCCTCCTCCCCGCAACGGTATTCCTCCTCGTTTTCATGATATATCCGATTCTGAACGTCATCATCATGTCCGTGTATCACACCGATAAGCTTGGCCGCTTCATGCATTTCAACGGATTCAAGAACTTCGCAGACCTCTTTCAGAAGGAGGATTTCCTGGAGGTCATGCTCAGGTCGGTCTACTGGACAGGGCTTGCCGTTGCGGTAAAGACCATTTTCGGACTCGTGCTTGCACTTCTGCTCAACGTCGAGTACAAGGGGCGTAAGATTCTACGCGCCCTGATCATTATTCCCTGGGCATCTGCGGTTCCCATCAGCGCGCTTCTGTGGCGCTGGGTGTACCATCATGAGTTCGGCCTCCTCAACCATACCCTGAAGTCTATCGGGTTGTCCGATCCGCCCGTCTGGCTCGGCACACCCATTTCCGCCTTCTTCTCAGTCATCTGGGTCGATATCTGGATCGGCATTCCCTTCATGACCCTGGTGTTCCTCGCCGGTATGCAGGCAATCCCCCAGGACCTGTACGAGGCGGCTGAGGTGGATGGCGCAGGCGCATTGCAGAAGTTTCTCTACATCACACTGCCCGGGATCCGGGACGTGCTGCTCATCGCTACACTGCTCTCCACCCTGTGGACCTTCAACGATTTCAACACCATATATATCATGACCAAGGGGGGACCTGCAGGCGGTACACAGATACTCATCACCTACATATATCAGAACACCTTTGAGTGGTGGAAGTGGAACAACGGTGCGGTCATGGCGGTGATTACCTTCATCATCCTGTCCATCATCGCCTGGATCTATGCGCGGTTCTATTTCAGGAAGGGGGAGTAGATGATGGCGAGAAAGCGAAAGCTGAAGCCTCTGATCATTGTGTGGACCATCATCATCGTGGCCTTTCTCCTCTTCCCCTT
>JAGLSF010000238.1 GCA_023136305.1 Spirochaetota bacterium | reverse complement strand
GGGGCAGGTCATGAGTTATTTCGTTCATTTTGATTGTAGGCATGCAATATTGCGAAACCATTTCATAAATATTACGGTTTTGAAAGGTTCAAAATAATGGACACGTTCTTAACGAGGAGTGTAAACGAAATTCTTGACGTATACTACAGCTCAGGGTAGCATGATCCAGTAATGTAAAATCAAGTTACTGTTGAGGAAATTATTAAAGGCATTCCCTACGGCAAGGGTTATAATATATGAAACGGTCATTTATACTCGACGGGTTTTTCATTTTTCTGCTCATTGCTCTTACCCTGGCTTTCATTCAGACGCTCCGCCCCTTTCTGGTGGATATCGCCATGGCAGTGATACTGGTGAATGCCTGCTGGGCAATATTTGCCTTCTTTCGAAGAAGGTTGAACGCCCCTCTCTCATCTTTTATTACCGTATTACTGGTTTTTCTTGTGGTTGCCGGTCTGTTTGCCCTCCTGGTACTGGTTCTGAGTCGTGAGGCATTTGAAGGGCTTGACAGCCTGAGACTGCAGTGGCCCTCAATCCGTGATCAGCTCTTAGTGTTCCATCAAAGGATTTCCGGCATTCCAATCATCAGTAACCTGATAGGAGATCTGGACCCGCAATCGATCAGCACGTGGTTTAACCAGGAGCTCCAAAAGGCGAGCAAGCTCCTCCTGCAGATCGCCAGCAAGTCGGTGACAAGCATCGGGTTTGCGATCGTGCATTTCATCCTCATACTCCTGCTCATGTTCTTCCTCTTCATAGGGGGTCCAAAGCTGCTCGAAAGGATCAAGTATCTGATTCCTCTGAGTGAGAGTGAGACCAACGAATTCATTGAGAGGATCTCTCTGACGTCACGGGCAGTACTCGTGAGCACGGTTGTCATCGGTCTCATCGAGGGAATCTACGCCGGTGTTCTATTCACCATATTCGGCCTTCCGTCTCCAGTCCTCTGGGGGATGATGACCGTGATCGTCTCCATGATACCGCTGGTCGGTGCAAATGCGATCATCGTGCCTGCAGGAATCTTCATGATCATTGGTGGCCGGTACGTACACGGCGTGATTCTTATCCTGCTGGGATTCGGCGGCGTCGCAATGACTCAAAACTTCCTCAAGCCGAAACTGATGGGAGGGAGAATCGGTCTGCACCCGGTCATAATTCTCCTCGCCGTAATTGGAGGTATCGCCTGGCTCGGGCTCATTGGTTTTATCGTCGGACCGCTCATCGCTGCTCTCTTCATCCTGATCTGGGATCAGTTCGGCAAACGGTTCATGCAGGGGCTCTCTGATGGGGATGTTTCTCAATGATATGTGGTGGATACTTCGGGTTTCCTGAAAAAGTCTTTATTCAACTATAGTGTATGCAAAGGGCCTCCGATGACGTTAAAGACCCGATAGAATTCACTCTCGCAGAAAGCGTAAAAAACTTATTTCAGAAGCTTCTCCAGGTTTGTCACCAGAAATACCAGTGCGATCATTGAACCACTTGTCTCAGGAAGCTTCCCCGTATACATTCCAGAAGTCGATCTTCTGATCTGTCCAAAACGACATCATGCGATGTCGAAGATGCCCTTGGTAGCGAAGGTGCCCTTGGTAGCGAAGATGCCACTGGTAGCGAAGGCGACCGAGTGAAGCGAGGGAGTCCCTTTTGTGGGGATTGCCTGTGGTAAAAGTCATTGCGGTCATTCCTGACTCAAATGAGGTTCGAGGAACTTTGGAATGCCTGAAACGGAACAACACTCCGCCCATCGACAGGGTCCGGGCAGTAATGCGACATGTGTTACTGTCTTGCTTAATTCCTGATAGAATAAGAGACTCCAACGTATCCATGAATCGCTCATAAATGATGTACCAGTCTGTCAGGCTTATGAAGAACTTCTCGAATCCACTCTCCGAAATCACTGAGTGTTGAGCTGAGATGTACAGTGCGGACAACGGCTAGCCTTGATCGGGATCTGTGAAAAACAGAAGTTGCACTCCTTCGTCGTCGGCTCGGCCGGGGCCTCTTCCTTGCGACTCAGCTTGTTCATGGATTGGACGATCAGAAAGAGTACAAAGGCGATGATGAGGAAATTGATAATCGCATTGACGAATACCCCATAATTAATGGTGACAGCGCCGGCCTCTTTTGCGGCTGCAAGCGTTGCATAGGACCCACCGCTGAGGTTGATGAAGAGGTTGGAAAAATCGATCCGCCCGAACGCAAGCCCGATGGGAGGCATAATGATGTCGTTCACAAGGGAGTTGACGATCGCTCCGAAGGCTATGCCGATGATAATGCCCACTGCCATGTCCAGCACATTCCCGCGCATCGCAAACTCTCTGAATTCTTTGAACATATGAAACCTCCTTGTGTACGGATACTATGTGTGGTGCTATTATCATGAGCAGCATCATGATAAATGCTTATGAATGACATGCGTCGTTACCTCGGACTCTGCCAAAAAGCGCCCGCCGATGAAAGAAGTACGCCTTGCATAGATTCCACCCGTGTCCGAACACACAACGATGGTGTGCGGTACTCATGATGATGAAAGTGGTGTTCTTATTGCTGAATACATTAACAGGCTTCCGAATAAAAAAGAACAAGAAACTGCATAATATCACGTCGGGGGATGCGCCAACACGCAGCTAATATCCTGCCATTTGGAACTAAAGAAGATGTACGAAACGCGACTATCAAATGTATAAAGAAAGCAAGCCCGGGAGGGGGAATCTATTTAATACAACGCTGTTATTGTGTGTAATGTTGTAAAGAGGTTAGTCTATTGCTGCGGTTCAATAGATCCACCTGAAGGTTCTTTTTTGGTGTTTCGCCGGACTTTTTTTCTTGCACTTAAAATACTTTCTATTAAATAGTGGATAAGTTCTTTTATCTTGCGAATTCTATAATAAATCCGTGATATGTTGATTAACTCATCATTAATGACTATGGCAGCCTGGTTCATATTGGCCACGAACTCTTCTGAACGGTTATCTTTAAAGTTTAGTTTTTTAACTTTTTTGTACGGTTTTCTTTTATATTGTTTGAGAAACCGTTCAATTTTTTCATGTAATAATTCAAGTTTTTCGAAACTTTTCTCAACTTCAGCAAGATCACGCGCGCGACAATACATATTTATCAAACTTGCCAGTTCGAAATAATTTTTACTCACCCATTTTTCTCTTTTAAAGGCTCTCTCCAGAATTATTATTATTTTCAGGTAACAGTCCTTTAACAGGATCCGTAGGTAGCTCCTGGATATCTTCGCGAGATCCTTTGAATAGATGAACACTTTTTTATGGTCAGGTTCTAGGTCTATTTCCAAATATCCTGTACCCAGCAGGTATTTTGCTGAGGTGAAATCAGAATATTTGGAAATGGATAAGACCTTCATTAAATACCTCATTTTAACTGTGTTTTTTAGTGCAAAATAGTACGCACAGTCTGAATGATAGACCATTTAGATATACTTCAATATCGGCTTATATCATTTGTTCAATCAGATTATTTTACCGGTCAGGACATTCGGTCAAGAATGAAGTTAATGTAACGTTTCCCCCAACGTTTCCGAAAAAGGTACGGATATACCTCACCCCTTGGTATTTCTTCTCTCAGTGATGTGAAAGCAAATGAGGATCAGGAGGAGCTTTTGTGACTACCTTATCGAAGGGTGGGGCATTGTTTCGTTAGAATATTGCCTACCACGTGAGATCCGGTTTTTCTAACCCATACGTTATACAGATGTTCTACGTATAGAAGC
>JAGLSF010000237.1 GCA_023136305.1 Spirochaetota bacterium | reverse complement strand
CTCCGGAGGCCAGCGCTCTATCCAGGCTGAGCTAATTGCCCACACACATGATATACAAGAATGGGAGAAACTTCAATTAAATTATGGGGACACGTCCCATAATTACACTCTTTTAACTACAATTGCCTTGGGTTCGACCGGGCAGAGCGCCTGGCAGATGCCGCATCCTATGCAGAGTGGCTTGTCCATCACTGGATAGCGGAGCAGCATGGGTTCTCCGTTCACGAGCTTGGTCTTCTCCTCGATCTTTATGGCCTTTTCGGGTACCGGACAGACCTCTTCACAGACGAGGCAGTTTGTGTCCTTTGCAAAGACCACGCAGAGGTCCTCTTCAATCACCGCGAGCCCCATAACAGCTTTTTGCTTTTCCTGCAGGGTCTGCAGGGGAATGGCATAGTTGGGGCAGACGAGCTGGCAAACCTGGCAGTTGTAGTCACAACCGTACTGCTCGAACTGCACGCTCGGTGTGAACAGGCTGTCGAATCCGGAACCTGTCCCGGTTATATCAATAATGCCGTTGGGGCAGCTTCTTACACACTGAAAGCAGCGCAGGCAGTGCTGTACGAATTCAGTCTCGTTACTCACTGCGGTCACACCGGGAGGTCTGATTAGGCTGGTCTGCACATGTTCGGATAGCAGGCGAGTTTTACCACCTGCGAGCGTAAATCTGCCGTCGAGTACTGAGTACAGGGTCCCGGCAGCAAGCCCGCCTATGAGGAGGCCACCCTGCTGCAGGAAACGACGACGTGAAAGGTCAGGAAGCTGCGCGCTGTCCCTCTTTGTCCTTGCGTAGCGAAAACCCCGGACCGGGCATGACGCTTCATAGTCGAAGCAGAGTGTACACTGATGATACAATATTCGCTTTTCCTCGTAGCGCGCAGCCTTCATGGGGCATATATCGCACCGCCCACAATCTGAGCAGTTGTAAATGGAGAGTTTGAAAAGAGGGCGGCTCGCGATCAGGCCATACAGTGCACCCAGAGGGCAGAGTGTGGTGCACCAGAAGCGGCGGGAATGCAGGGAAAACAGGACAAGCAGTCCGAGAAAGGTCAGTCCCAGTTTTGAAAGGGAGAAAATCCTGATTATCCAGATATTGGGGTGCAGGTACTGAAGCACGGGTGGAGTGAAAAACAGGGTTATTGCAACTGTGCCGAGTAGTATCCATGAGGGTGGAAACTCGATCAGTTTCATTTCCAGAGATCGTAGATATTTCCCAAAGGGTTGAAACTTCCGGATTGGACTGAGTATGAAGTCGAGGAATTCGATGACGGCTCCGAGGGGGCATACCCAGCCGCAGAAGAAACGTCCGAAAACCGCAGTCAATATGAGCAGGGCCGCTATGGGTAGGAGATAGCGAATACTCACACGCAGATGGGTAAGGAAAATAAGAAGGTCGAACTTTAAAAATGGATTGTCGGTGGTGAGGAAGGGGTCCAGGGATCTGAGAAAGATGAAAAGAAAGGCACCAAAAAAGATCACCTGTGCGGCGATGCGAAGAGTTTTCAGCAAAGCGGCTTTCTTCATTATAACATATGACTCGAATTATGGGGACACATAACCTAATGCTCTATACACTGATCTTTTTTGAGGAAAAACCTTCCAATTTGCCGACTCCCTTCTTTTGCGCCAGGGTAAGGTAGCCGATATTCCCCGGGTTCTTCCCGAACAGACCGGCAGCTACCGAATCGGCACTCACCACATTGGATGATGCAATGACCGTATCAAACCGCTTGAGAAAGTTCGGGCTCCCACCGGTCGGACCGTTTCTGTACATGATGTTCGTTGCATCCACCACGGTGAGATGGGAGCGGACGCCGAGATTTATGTCAGAGATGGCCTCGTGCAGTTCCCAGTGCCATTTTGATCGCACATCGCCCGTTATACCCATAAGGTTTTTCATACCTATGGTGAGCCCGGCCGATGAGTGGCTTTTTGCCACGGGTACATTGATAAGCACATCGGATTCCAGGATGTATCGGTTTACGGTTGTCTCCTTGAGAAACTGAGCCCCCTCAATGGTCACAGCCGGGTACAGCTTCTTCGTTACTTCATTCACGTAGAGTGGCTTGGCTCCGGCTGATTTTGCCGCATCCGCAATTCCGGATGTCGTATAGGTGAGTTTGGGGTTGTTCACCGCACGGTCGAACACATACACCTTCGATGCAAGGGCCTGAAAGCAGAGATGCACAACAGTTCGTACAATAACGGGGTCGGTGTTTGCCTTGAGCTCCGGAGGAGAGTTGAATCCGATATTCGGCTTGACAACCACAATGTCACCGGGCTTCACATATTTTCGAATGCCCCCAACGAGATTCACTGCTTCCATGGTTGCCTTTTCATAATCGGTGCCTACGGCAATCCCCAGATCATACGTATCCTCGAGGGTTTCAGGAAAGATACGCCTCGCTGCAAAATAGAATCCTGTAGCAAAGGCGGCTTTTAAAAAGTCTCTTCTCTTCATGGTACATCCATATTCTATTGTGAAAATAGATCCACGTACTGTCCGATAGCGCTGCCGGGACCGGAAAATAATTTTACAATATCTGTCTTATAATATAAATATAATAACTGAGTTATGGGAACACATTACTGAATTCCGGGATGAATCATCTGAATTAAGTGAGCTGTCACCATTGTTCGGAGTAAGTGATGTGTCCCCATAATCACGTGCGTTTAAACAGGAGCTGGCCGCATGCGGCATCGATGTCACTGCCCCTGCGAAACCGTTCCGTCACCTGGACGTTCCGGTCGATCAATACCTGCCTGAATGTCTGTACGCGCTTGGTATCGGGGGGAAGCAGCCTCTTCTGCGAACGCCGACCCTTATCCTGCACTCCTCTGCCGCGGGGTATTGGATTATACCGGATAAGGTTGACATGGGCCTGTGTTTTTCGTGCAAAAGCCGCCAGTGCCCGGGAGTCTTCGTTCGAATCGTTCAGGCCATTGATCAGCGTGTACTCAAGGGTAACCCGTCGTTTGGTTTTTTCGCGATAGAGTATGAGCGCTTTGCGCAGCTGATCGAGACTGCTGCTGCGTGTAAAGGGTATGAGCCTCTTCCGCTTGCCTTCCAGCGCGGAACCTATGGACACGGCCAGACGGGGTCTCAACCCCGATAAGGCGAGATCGTGAATACCACGAATCAGACCACATGTTGATACGGTTATTCTTCGTGGAGAGAAGCCCATATCGTGGAAGAGCCTGATTGCCTTTTTCACTTCTCCGAGATTCAGCAGGGGCTCGCCCATTCCCATGAACAGTATGGAATCGGGTTCGCTATGCAGTTTCATGAGTGAGAGGACCTGGGTGACGATCTCTCCTGCGAGCAGGTCTCTTATGAAACCTGCGCTCCCGGTTGCGCAGTAGATGCATCCCACCGGGCATCCGATCTGACAGGATATGCAGAAGGTTGTCCTCTGTTCTCCATCCTCCAGCACCACCGCTTCGATACCTGTATCGTCTTCGAGAGGAAAGAAGTACTTCACGGTATCACCGCATCGAGACCGTAACACATCCGAGGGATTGAAGTAGGGGAGTGTAAAATCACGCTTCAACTGCTCCCTGAACTGTTTGGGCAGATCGGTCATCTGATCAAATCCATCAGCCTGCCGACCGTATACCCATTTGAACACCTGGCTTCCGTGAAATTCGGGAAACCCACGCTCCCGGGCATAGGTCCTCAAATCCTCTTTATGAAGTCCAATGATTGAGTTTGAGAGGTCGATATTCATGACAGTGACAAGCCTAGTGATT
>JAGLSF010000236.1 GCA_023136305.1 Spirochaetota bacterium | reverse complement strand
CGCACAGAGCCACACGAATGCATCCATATCTTTGCATCTGGAGCAACCCTCTTTACGGCACGAAAGAGACGTGCATATGGTCCTTTGAGAAATTCCCGATACTTTTCCGGAGAAACGATGGGCCGGTCCTGCATGCCGTGATCGCTCGTGAACTCGACCCAGCCAACATACTTGCCGATTGGTGAGATATAGTAGGTATAGAGCTCAATGATGAGATCGGTAAGTTTGCCGATAAGGGTATGTGCGAACTTCTTATTGATATACAAGTCCATGAAAAACTGCTCGAATCCACGAAGATAGGGACCGATATCGATCATGAGACCGGAGACCGCAGCTGTGGGTGCAATGAAATAATCCGTATTTTCATGCCACTCTTTCACCTGTTCCTCGAGGCCTTCGATCCTTCCGGAATCCTGTATGAGCGGCCATTGATGCTTTTCAATATCATCAACCTCTGCTTCGGCCAGAGGATGATAGGCGACCACCAACTTGCCATTTATAACCTTCGAGCCGTACCCCCATTCACTGATGACGAACCCAACATCATTGACATAGCTCTTGAAAGATCTGGGCTTACCGATAAGAGGGTGTCTGAAATCACAATCGATGAGGTCGGCTATCCGGTAATCAAGGTAATCCCCTACGCGGCTCACCTGCACCTTTTGACCATACTCAGACCATCCCTGTTGTTTGACGATTTCGAAGTAGAGGTCATTGCACATGCGGCTTGCAGATCCCCACAAGTCTACGGGTACCCGATCCGGTTCCCTGTGGTTGATAGAGGCTTCTACGCGCTCACGATGGGTCATAACAGCATCAGACAATGTGAAAATGTACAAGTTGTCTTTATTTGTACACTTTTTCTTTTTTTTGTCAATTAATTTTTACGTTTTTTTTCATTTATTATTGAAATTCGTTATTGACTTTCTTTTTTTGACCTTATACAATGGGCACATGGAAGACGGCAGGGTATTCATAGAAGAGCGTCTCGAGGAGATCCACCGACTCGTTTCCGAGCGAAAACGGATCACCGTGAAGGAGTTATGCAATTATTTCGGTGTATCCGTAGTCACCATTCGAAATGATCTGAACGAGCTTACCAGGCAGGGAAAGATTACTCGGACCCATGGTGGTGCAATTGCCGTAGACGACACACAGTCAAGCCTTCCCTTCAGCACAAGACGTAAATCACACTATGAGAGTAAGCGGGTAATTGCACGGGCCGCAGCAGAACTCGTCAATAGCGGGGAGGTCATATTTATCGACGGAGGCACCACTGCAGTTGAAATTCCCATCTTCCTAAGGGAAAGACATGACATCACGATCATTACACCCAGCATTGAGGTGGCGCACTGGCTTCTCTCGAACACAACCTTCAACATTTACATGCTGAACGGTTTCCTCCACAGAAAATCCTTTGGCACCATCGGTGCACCCTATGAAGGCTTCATGTCCGAGTGGAATATCGCCAAAGCCTTTTGCGGTGCAGCAGGTCTCACAATCCAAGAGGGTCTGACCGATCGTCATCTAGGTTTTGTGGAACAGAAGCGTGTGATCGTGAAGAAGGCCCAGACAGTCGTTGGAATCGTGGATTCAACAAAGCTCGGCATCGTGTCCCTGAGCTCATTCGCCTCAGCCGACGAGATCGATGTTATCATCACCAACAGAGGCATTTCCAGGGAAATGGAAACCTCGCTTGAAGAAAATGACATAAGGGTCATCACCGTATAATGCAATGGGGACACATACTTCATTCGAATTAAGTGATGTGTCCCCATAATTCTGCTATTTCTGCGTCGAAGTGGAGGACTCGCTCGAAAAGGGGTAGAAGTCGGCCGTATACTTCGACGGCACTGCTGTCGGGCTCTGCAATTTCCTCTCCCTTCACAATGTTGTCTATGGGGCTGAAATCCTTCCAGATTCCCGCTCCCACTGCGGCAATGGCAGCAGCGCCGAGAGATCCAGCTTCCTGAACGACGCTTGACTTCACAATGGTGGTATCGAATATATCGGCAAACATCTGGCGCCAGAACCTGCTCTTGCTCCCTCCACCAACGAGCAGGAGCCGGTCTTCCAGGTTACATAGTTCCTTGAGCCTGTCGTACATGAGTTTGAGATCCATGGTGATGCCCTCCATGACAGACCGGATTATGTCTGCCCTATTATGGGAGAGATCGAGGCCGGCGAACCCGCCCCTGATATGCGGGCTCAGATGGGCCGCTGATCCACCCGCAAGGCTCGGATTGAAGAAGAGCCTGTTCGATCCCTGCGGAGAGGTCTCCGCAATGGCGGTCATCATCTCATAGGGGTCCCTTCCCTCACGCTCTGCAGCCTGCACAAGATCGGTACAGAGGTTGTCACACACCCATTTGAAAGAGCTGCCTGCGGAGAAGATGGAGGTCGCTGACGTGAACATACCCGGCACCACATGGGTGAATACGAAGGGCCTGATGCCTGTGTCGATGACCGGTTCAGATGCGGAAACCGCGATCCAGGCTGAAGAGCCCAGCGAGAGGTACACCCTGCCCTCCACGATGTTGCCCGCACCCAGGGCCATACATGAGTTGTCCACTCCGCCGCACACCACTTTCAGCTTCACGGGAAGTCCGAGGGCCTCCGATGCCTCTGTCGTCAGGTGACCAAGAACATGGGTGGACGAAACGATTTCTGGAAACAGATCGCGCCGTATACCGCTGGCCTCGATGAGCCGATCGGAGTAGCTCCAGTTTGTCAAGTCGTACACTCCCCAACCGGATGCATAGGAATAGTCAGTCATGACCTTCCCCGTCAGCCTGAAGTTCACGTAGTCCTTGGATCCGATAACCTTGCTGATTGCCCTGTACATATCAGGCTCATTGTCTCGATACCACATGACCTTGAATATAGAGTAGCACTCACGAGAGAAACCGTTTCCCGTCATGCTGTACCATTCATCCTCGTTGATTTTCCCAAAGAAGGCCTGTGTCTGTGCCGCAGTCCTGGTATCCGACCATATGGGTGTACTGTCCCTGAGAAGTTCGCCGCCGGGTCCAATCGGTACAACACCGAGGCTTTGGCCGGACAGAGCGAGACACTCGATCCTCTCCACGTCAACACCTGTGGACGCAAGGAGCTTCTCAGTTGCATCCACCACAGCATGCCACCAGTCCGTCGGTTTCTGCTCGTGCCAGCCCACCTCAGGGTAGAGCGTCTCGTAGGGTTTGAAAATGCTGGCAATACATGACCCTCTTTCATCGTAGAGTGAGGCCTTGTTGCCGCCGGTTCCAAGGTCATAAGCGAGAATAAACCTTTCCATGATCCATCCTTCCCGTTGTAGTAGCAGTTATTCCTTGTGCATATTTCGTAACCGTTTAGTTCATACTGGAGTAACTATCACAATATTCATGAATTGATCCTATTATAGTTACTACTGATGAAATGTGAATAAAAAATAGGTCAATAAACTTTCAACCATGATAAAATGTTATCGCTTACCTAATGGTTTTTACCTATATAATTTTATAGTATGGCAACTAAATGAGCAGTTGTTTGGAATTAAAAACTGGTATAAAGAAGCAGAATTTAAATCGATAAAACCATGATATTGAGCAGGTGCACCTGAAATCTATATGCCAACTCCTGTTTACTTTTCACCCGGGGCCCTGTACCATAGGGACCATGTCGAACAACCTCTTCATTTCAAACTGTCGAGTTATCGGTGACCGGGCAGCACCGGCCCGCTATGATCTCCTCATAGAGCACGGAATCGTGACACA
>JAGLSF010000235.1 GCA_023136305.1 Spirochaetota bacterium | reverse complement strand
TACCGGCCGGTATGAGTAGGTACTCATAACGCTTTTTCAGCCCCTTCAGAAGCCCGCGCGGCTGCTTCTCGAACACAGTGGGTTCCACGATCTCACCGTTCAGCTCTTTTACCCAGATCGATTTGACCTGTCTGCGTATATCGACTACAGCCTTCGATATATACTCCGATGAAAAAATTTCCTTCCCCCTGCCCTTCTCCGCAGGATCAATATCCAGAATCTTTGCGAGCTTTCCCGCTGCCTTCGAGAGTATGGCTATCTTTGTAGACAGGAGCACCGCCTCGGATATACTGTGCGTTACGAATACGACCGTCTTGCCCGTCTTTCTCCACAGCTCGAGAAGGAGAAGGTTGAGCCGTTCCCTGGTGATGGAATCCAGTGAGCCGAAGGGTTCATCGAGGAGGAGTATATCCGGATCAAGGATGAGGGCCCGCGCGATGGCGACACGCTGCTGCATCCCGCCCGAGAGCTGCCCCGGATAGAGCCCCTCCGCCCCTCTCAACCCCATCATGGCTACAAGCTCTGCCGCCCTGTCCCTTTCGACCTGAGTGGTGTCCCCCCTGATTATCTCCACGGGGAGAAGGATATTCTGGAGCACATTACGCCACGGCAGCAGAATGGGCTTCTGGAAGACATTTCCCGTGTCACGGCGCAGCCGTTGAACAGGCTCTCCGCCGATGAGCACCGTCCCACCGGTGGGATGGACTATACCGGCGATCAGCTTGAGCATAGTTGTCTTTCCGCTCCCCGACGCACCTACGATGGTGAAGAACTCACCCCTGCCCACTCTCATATCGAGATCGGACAGAACAGTGATGCTCTCCTTACCGCTGAGAGGAAATCGCTTTTTAACGCTGTTGAACTCGATGAAACGATCCTCGGACATGCCTGTAACACCCCATCAAAGTATATTTCACACGGGGCTTTTCTTATGGGGTTTTGGATCGAGGGATTGATTGAACAAACCTTGAAAGGGGAACTGAGGAAGGTTTGTCCTTCTCCCATCCAGACTCTCACTGTCGGCTCTGGAGTTACACCAGATCTGTCCTGTCATCCCTGCTCACAGGACTCGCGGGCTTTCACCGCCGGTCGGGCCTCACGCCCTGCCCCGAAGAACACAGAAACAAAATAAAATGACGAAGCTTTGAAGTCAATGGAATTCAGCACAGCGCACATTTTATAATCGCACATAAAATCATCATCAACAATGCGTTCCATGCCATCAATACTGCGTTTCCGCTGCCTCATTTACAAAGTGCTATATTGCCAGCTTACTGAGCGGCATATCCACCATGAATTCAAGGGTCTCCTCCAAACTCTTCATACTCCCCGAGGTACTGATATCTGCGAGGCATATCCCTGCCATGGCATTGGCAAAGCGCATCGATTTTTCCAGGTCCCACTCCTCATATATACCGTAGAGCATACCGGCACAGAAGGCATCCCCCGCCCCCGCAGTGCCCACAATATAGTCCTCAGGCAGTTCATGGGAGGGAACGAATATGGGAACCTGCCCCTTCAGAGCTGCATATGCACCCTCGGGAAAGTGAATGCACACAAGCTCGCTCTCACCCTTGTCGAGAAGCATACGCAGCGTGTCTTTCAGGTTCGCAGGGTTCAGCCTGCCCGATTTCTCCCGAACCTCATACCCCGTGGTCCTTCCCGCCTCTATTTCATTGAAGATGAGATAGTCTGTATACCCCAGGGCCGGGAGCACGACCTTGTTGAACCGATAGCTGCTCTCACTCACCACATCCACAGATGTCTTGAGGCCGCTGTCCTTCGCCATCTTGAGCAGCCGCGCCATCCTCGTTCCATACTCGGGGTCCGGTCCGTCGAGCGTATCCAGAAGGAGTATGTAGCCGATGTGAAATATCTTCGATTGTATCCGGGAAAAATCGAAATGCTCTATGTCCACGTACTTGTTGGTGCCCTTATTGTGGAAGAAGGTGCGGTTGCCCGTTTTTATTACCGTAATAACATCAGTATATGAGGTCATGACATTTTCCATCACATGCATCATGGACGCATCGATGCTGTGTTTCTCGAGGTCGTCGAGAATGAAGGCACCGTCCGCATCGCGGCTCGTCACACCAATGGCATACAGTGGGATACCGGTCTTTAAAAGAGCCAGGTCCTTCAGCACATTGTACGCACAGCCGCCGTTTGCCATGCGCTCCTCCTGAATGAGGGAGAGCATGCCCTCATCCGGCCACAGATCGACGGTTTTCAGATGATCAATAATAAAATTGCCTGCACCCGTAATCCCGGTCTCTGCCACGTCTTCCTCCCTATGAAAAAGTCCGTTCAATGATAGAGCATAATGATGGGTGGAGCAACAGTTTTTTGGTAACCACAAGGACTTGCCGCCTATTCATAAACCTCCTATTGTTTTGCTCAACCAATAAAAGGGCTCTACGGTACAATTCCGACCTAAAAAAAATGACACCAGGGATGAGATGGGGTATATTGTAGCAATAATTTTCGAAGGCCGGGTCACATGAACAGAACCGCGCTCATACTCCTTATTATTTGCGCACCTGTGCTCTGTGCACCCGTTCTCAGCCTGTCAGACCATAGCCTCTTTCCCATATACAATGTGACGCATTTATCCACCACTGAGGGTGACGTTTACAACTTCTACTCACCAGGGGTCAACTACACCTACAACGCTCGCAAGAAGTTCGGCTTTTTCTCAAGTGTCAGTATTCTGTTCCCGCGCAGGTCAAGCCAGAACGGAGAGTCCTATAAAAACTCTGATTATTACAAGAGCAAGCTCGGCGCAGACCTTATGATGGGGGCGGGAATGAAATTTAACACCAGTGAACGGTTCAGCCTGGTCCCCTCATTTGGAGTGCACCTGAACGGGATCAGGCTCAGGGGGAAGGAACTCTACAAGGATTTCTACAATCTCTCATTCGGAGTCGGTCTCAACCTCCAGGCCCGCTACGGAATCAGTAAACGCATGGCCGGCACTGCATTTGCCTCTACCAGCTGGGATTTTGTCGATCTCATCCATAAGGAAAACAAGCTGCAAAACGGATTCGTCCTTACCCTCGGGCTCGGCCTCACCTTCTAACTTAAAAAAGGGGATACTATGAAAAAATTGCTGATTTTTTCATTATCCATTCTAATGACTGCCCTATTTACCTCCTGCAACCTTGGGGGCTTCAAGGATCTCGGTGCAGAGATCGATCCCGCTGAGCCTATGGGTGAAGACAGTAAATCCTATATGAGAACTGAAATTGTTGGAAATGATAAGATTGTTGAAGTCATTACAATCGAAAATCCAGACGCCGAGAACAGCGGAATGATTGCCATTATGCATGCTACGGATGATGACGATGCTACCGAAATAGCTATTGTGTTAACCAGAGCAACCTACCTCATCGAAGATCCGAATATCACTATATACCCTTATATCGAATATGCACATGCATACAAATCAAACTCAAGTCCTGCAACCAGCTCAGGTGCCTCTCAAAAGGATTTTGAAGAGGGTACATCCGAAACTCATTCTTTCACTATCAACGACGTTGATGCAGAACTGATATACGGTACACATACCTATAAGCGTATGGATCATATCTGTGACAGGACTATGGCCGATTCAGTGACTAAAGAGCAGGACATGATGAGAATGTATGAGCTCACTATTATAACTTCTCAGGTTAAGATCGAAAATTTTAGTGGTGGAGGCATGATTAGTTACTTCGGTAACCCATCAACGTTCAAAGGCATACGGGCTGGAACCTATGCTTTAAGTGTTAGTGGTTTTGGACCTACCACCACAACATTCGA
>JAGLSF010000234.1 GCA_023136305.1 Spirochaetota bacterium | reverse complement strand
TCGGGCGGAGATGGAAGTTGGAGAGCTCGCCCTGTGGCCGCAGGGAAGTGCACTGTGCATTTTCTTCGGCCCGACTCCGGCGAGCATCGACGAAAAACCACGGGCCATATCACCGGTAAACCCCATAGGACACATCGAGGGTGATACGGAATTCCTGAAAGATTTATCCTCGAGCATCACTGTTCAGGTTGAAGCATTACATTGATCGCATGCACTGAAACATGTCAGATTCTGACCCTTTGCGCGTTGTTAGCTTAGAGGAGCAGTGTACGGATTTGCAGATGCTGAGAAGAACAAATCCGTCATTCCTCGTAGATGAGGCTGCCCTCGTATATCTCACGCAATTCATCACCCACCGAGAGTATCAATGCCCCGTTTCTCCGGTTGATGCCCCTGACGACACCACGTATTTCGTCAAACTCACCGACCAGTTTCACACTCCTTCCCCTCAATGCAGCCTCCCTTTCCCAGTCTGCAAGAAGCTCCTCAATACCCCCCTCATGTGCACGGTTCAGAATCGGAAAGAAGGTTTCCAGAATTGAACAGAAAAGGTCGATAACGTCGATCTCCCGACCTGTTTCGAGAAAGAGAGAGGTTGCATGACCCTGGAGCGTGTGTGGAAACTCCCTGTTGTTGACATTGACACCTATACCGATCACGGTGCAGCCCTCACGTTCTTCGGTCAGCACACCGGCTATTTTCCTTCCATTCCTTGAGAGAACATCGTTTATCCATTTCAGTGTGACGCTTGCGCCGAGACGGCGTATAACTTGTAGTAATGCGAGAGAAGTCAGCATACTGTAGGGAATTGCGGGATCAAACTCTGTGAGGAGCACAGATGCGTAAAGGCCGCCAGATTCTGAATACCATGGCCTGCTGTACCTGCCGCGGCCCTGTACCTGCTCGCGTGAAACAATGACTGTGCGGTCCACTGTCCTGTTGAGGGCGAAGGCCGCATCCATGGTCGACTCCACCCGATCGAAGCAGTACAACTCGCCAACATTCACCATAGTCTGTGCGAGACAGGCCTTCAATCGATCTTCATTCTCTTTCACCCGTCTGCCCTGCACTCCCCCGAAATCCTCCTGGAAAAGGCGTTTCATGCTGCAGGAACACTGATAAATGTCTTGTCGTGCGTCAACCCCTCTTTTTCAGGGGCTTCGGGACAATCCCGATGAGCCTGTCGCCGGCGCGGCACTGCTGTCCGTTCATGAAGAAAATCTTTGCCACCCTTGCCCGTTCACCCTCATAGATGATCTCTCTGCGCTTCTTCATAACCATCGCAATGGCGACCACCTGTCCCTTCACCACATAGTCGCCGACACTTATGACCGGCGGCACGCCGGGATTAGAGGTGGTAAAGTACTGGGCCCCCTGAGGCGCCCTGATAAACCTGTAATGCTGTTCCTCCTCAACCGTCTGGGCCTCTTCAGGACTGAGCTGATACTCCACATCGAGGACATGCGCATAGTATCCGCAATAGGTATTATCGAGGTTCCCGTTGATATTCTTGACAATGCCGCCATGGCCTGAAAGACGCTTCTTAATGAGGCCGAGCCGTGTAATCGTATAGAGGAGATCACCCTTCTCAATCTCCTGTTCCTCAGAAACCTTTATGGAAACCACCCCTGTATGGCTGGTAAAATGCTGCGTCACGCTGAAATATTCATCGTCCCGTTGGACGATATTGCTCTCAATTGCCATGCTGCACCTCTAACATCGTCCCCGTATCTTTCGGAGCTCGAGCAGCTTCGTGATGGTTGCTTTCAGTTCATCCCGCCTCACCACATAGTCGATGCCGCCGCGTCCCATGACCAGGTCGGAATACTGATAGTTTTTCGGTTTCTTTTTTTTTACAGTCTGCTCGATCACATGGATTCCGGCAAACCCGACCTGCGCATTGGGTTCGGCAATGATGAAATCACCGAGGCTCGCGTAACTGGCAAGCACACCGGCCATGGTAGGGTCGGTTTGAACAGAAATATAAAAACCGCCTGCCTGCTTGAACCGTGCGATAACGATACTGGTTTTTACCATCTGCATCAGCGCCAGTATCCCCTCCTCGATGCGGGCACCGCCCGACTGATGCACTGCAACAATCGGTTTCTTTTCCCGCAGCGCACGTTTTACAGCCCTGCAGAATTTCTCACCCTCCGCACTGCCGAGCGTACCGGCCCTGAAGCGAACATCCGTGAATATGGCGACCACCGGTATACTGTTAATGAATGCATGCCCGGTGATCATGGCGCTCTTTCTCTTTGTTGTCCTCTTTGCCTGCCCAAGCTTCTCGCTGAACCCGTCAAATCCCAGCGGATTGATAGACTCTATTCCCTCGTTGAACTCCCTGAAGCTGCCGTTGTCGGTGATGAGACCGATGTAGTGGTCGATGGTGAGACGAAAATGATAACCGCAGTTTGAACATGTGCCCTGATACTCCTCGAAAAGGGTCGGAACCCAGATGTCCTGACAGCCGTGATACTCCGTATTGGGACACTCGACCCAGCGGTCTTCATAGGTGAGCTGCTTGGGCTGTTCCTCATCAAGTAGGAGCAGCGGTTCCTCTTTCTCCTTGAGCTTCATCTTTCTGAAAAAATCGACGCTCTTCCTGATGGGGGTAAATACAGGATGGATCCACTTGATTCTGTAGAGCTCTCCGAATATATGCTTGATCCTGCCCGCAAGGCTGGTGTGGAAGCTGCCAATTTTCCTGTACAGCCTGTAGCGCCGCCTGTAGAGTATGGGTACCTGAATCCTTCTGATCTGCCAGGTATCTTTTAGTTTCGAGTCGGGGATGAAAAAAGGGGAAACGGAAGTCTTCACCCTGTCCAGCCCCTCGATTATGGCGTCCTTCACGAGGGGGAAGAAATCCTTGTCGCTCTTGCGCACACCGATCTTCGGTTCCTCCACAACCTTGTGAACAATCCCAAGCCCATAGGCATCCGCTGCCGTGAGATGGAGGTTCACAGCTGCCCTGTTCATGTCCTCCTCGGTGACATGCCGTTTGTCGCGGGCAATAATAGCTGCACCTCCGCTGACTGAAATGACCGAGTAATATGCCTTGTCTAGCATGATACGGTAATCCGAAACATCGATCGCCAGTGCACCTCCGGATCCGCCCTCGCCGATGACCACCGAAATATGGGGCACCTTGAGGAGATACTGCTGCTCCAGGTTATGGGCAATACGCTGTGCCGGAAGGTACTCCTCCAGGGGCCATGAACCAGGCGTATCGATGAAAGAAATAATGGGCACACCAAACCGCTCGGCCTGCTGCATTGCCTGCATGGCCTTGCTGTTGCCCTGCGGCAGCGCACTGCCGCCCCTCCGGAAGTCCTCATGAAAACTCCCCTTCTCGTGACCCACGATCATGACATCGTTGCTGTCAAGTCTGGCAAAACCGCATACCACTGCCGGGTCTGAGGTGTTTGCCTCGAATCCCTTCATCTCCTCAAAATCATCAAATATCTCCCGCGCATAGTCGAGTGTAGTTGGACGCTGATCGCTTCTGGAGATGGAATCGATCTGACGGGGTGTGAGTGACGAGAAGTCTCTCTCTACGATGGAATCGAAGAGATCGTAAAAATTCGCGAGCATACCTCGGGCCAGGGAGTTCTTATTGACATGGAAAAGCTCCTCCGCCTCACTGAGCCTCTTCTCCAACTCTTCGATATCTTCGGGAGGGATACCGATATCGACATCCCTGAGATAGGAGACCCGGTCCCGGGCCTCCCGCAGCGTATGTGTTATCGTTCTTTCGCTAAATTCCATAAAACCGTAACTCTCAGGCGTAATTCCCGTTTTT
>JAGLSF010000233.1 GCA_023136305.1 Spirochaetota bacterium | reverse complement strand
GCCATGGATATACGCCTATCGCGCGAACTCCTCCAGGCTCACCGGCTTCCCCGTCTCTGCCGATTTATCAGCAGCGAAGATCACCCGGTGTGTCTCAAAGGCGCTGGCCAGGCTGTTGATCGCCTCTTTCCCCTCATCAAGGCATTCGGCGAAATGGGAGAATATAAGCTCATAGGGGTGATGGGCCACGTCGCCTGAGTCGATGAGCTGTACGTCCATCTTGGTCCAATCCCGGAGGGCCTCGATCTTCTTGCTGAAGAAGAGATCGTTCTTGATGGAGCCGTGCGACCCCACCATGTTCATGTTGAACACGTAGGGCTGCATGCAGTCAGTTACCGAGGCGCATTTGCCCAGTGTGCGTCCGTTCTTGAACTTTAAAAGCGTCACGGAGGTGGTATCGTACTCGTAGGGTTTGTACACCTCATTGGGATTGATGGTGGAGTAGGAGTAGACCTCCTCGACCTCATCTTCCACCAGGTGGAGCATTGCATCCAGGGCGTGGCATCCGGCGGTGAGCAGCGAGCTCCCGCCCATGTCCTTCTTCACGTTCCATACGAACTGGCCGTACCAAGGTCCGATACCGTGGTAATAATCACACTCGGTGTAGTAAATATCACCGATCAGTCCTTCCTTGATGATCGACTCCATGGCCTTGGTCACGCCCATGAACCGCACCTCGAAACAGACCGAGGTCTTTACCCTGTTCTTCTCCACCGCCTCGAGCATCTTCACCGTGTCCGCGAAATTGATGCCTATGGGCTTTTCGATGATCAGGTCCTTCCCGGCATTGGCAGCTTTGATCGTCTGCTCGGGATGAAAGGGATGGGGGGTGCAGATATCGATGATGTCGATGTCTTTGTCCTCGAGCATCTTGTCGTAGTCATTGTAGATCTTCACGTCCACGTTGTGCTGAGCGTTTACCTGCTTCGGGTCGAGATCCCTCCTCGATTGAATTGCCTTGACCTCGAAGTTCGGCATAGTATTGAAGTTCATGATATGGGAGCCGGCAACCCATCCCAGTCCCACGATTCCGACTTTGTATGTCTTCATGTACTTCCTCCTCTCATCAACTGATCCCTCCTGTCATGTTTGTGAATATCGTTTGTTGTACACTTATTCTTGCCAGCTCGCCCATTTCTTTCCGATATTGGCAAAGATGATCCAGATAGAAATACCTATGGCAGAAACCATAATGATTATCGCGAAGAAGTGAGCCATTCTCGCGAGAGAAGAGTAGTAAGCCAGCTTATTTCCCAGGCCCATTTTTCCACCGAACATATCGGAACCGACGGCCGTAATCAGACCAAAAATGCCGCCTACGAGAAGTCCTACTATTATCATGGGAAGAGCAAGCGGGAATCTTATCTTTTTAAATATTTGAAATGTAGTCGCCCCATAGGATTTGGCCAGGGCGATCTTGGCGAGGTCCGTTCTTCTGAACCCTGTTACAGCATTGATCATTACCATAGGACCAGAAGCTAAAGATACAGCTATTATCCTCGGCCATATGTTGAATCCTAGTTTCAGCATTAATAGAGGAATAAGCGCGAGAGTGGGAGTAGTAATAAGTAAGAGTATATAGGGTACAATTATTTTCTCTAAATAGGGCACCTGTATGAGTACAGCGGCAAGAACAAGGCCGATACTGGCACCAACAACATATCCTGAAACGAGCTCGGTGAGTGTTATCAGGAAATGTGGGTAGTTGTTAGGAAAAGATGTAACCAGCGCCGTGAATATCGCGCTTGGAGTTGGGAATACATACTCAGGGACTTGTAAAAACCTGACGAGAAACTCCCATCCGCCGATTATTACAATGGCTACTGCTACAATACCTAAAACCTGTTTCCAACCGTGTATCTTTACGGCTGATACTGTGGAGGAAATGTCAAGCTCACCATGCTGCTCCGGCGCATGTTCGGCAAAATCGGGTATCTCTTCCTCGAGCTGTTTTTCATAAACATCCATAAAACAATCTCCTTGTAATAAATGAAATAATGAAAAGTAAAGCTAACAGTTATTGATATTTTCTCAAAATTGCAGGTATAGCAGACGGGAACATTTCCTGAACTATATCCTATGTCACTGTACTAAATGCCTGGCTCTTATAAACCCCTTCTTCCTTTTGTTTTTCTACATCGCTGACGATCCTTTTTTTGATCTCTGTGACGATATCGAAATACTTTTTGGTCGTTGTGATACCTTCAGGACGTGGCCTCGGCAGATCTATGTCAAACTCGGCAGAATTAGAGCCCGGCCTTGGTGTCATAACGTACACCCTGTTTGCAAGGTACACCGCTTCTTCGATCCTGTGTGTTACGAATGCGATTGTCTTTTTTGTTTTTTTCCAAATTTCCAACAGGAGCGTATCCATCTCGTCCCTGGTGTAAGCATCAAGAGAGCCGAAAGGCTCATCCATAAGAAGCACTTTCGGGTCGTATGAAAGCGCCCTGACGATGGACGCCCTCTGCTGCATCCCGCCAGAAAGCTCCCTGGGATAGTGATTATCGAATCCGGTGAGCTCTACACTCTCGATCAGCTCTTTTATTCTTTCCTCGTATTTACTGAGGTCTTCTTTCATTATCTCCAGGGGGAAACGGATGTTCTGTATCAGGGACCTCCAGGGTAGAAGATTGGCCTGCTGAAATATTATCCCCACATCCCTTCTCGGCTTGTCGACCGGTTTTCCAAGGATAGTGGCCTTCCCCCCGGTGTTGGGGTGAAGCCCCGTGAGCCCCCATAAAAGGGTGGTTTTCCCACACCCGCTCGGACCGACTATCGCGACAAAGTCGCCTTCCCCGACTTTCATTGAAAATCTGTCGAGTGCGTGGACAGGACCCCTCTCACTGGCATAAACTTTCGATACATTGTCTACAACTATTACATCCTTCATGCTGTCTCCAATTATGATTAATTAATTTAATAACCCTCTCTATAAAAAGTTTATTTCATCCCGATGATCGAAGTGAATTTAAACGTTCATAAATAAAATCAAATAATGGCCCTATTTTTGAATAGAGCCATTATTCATTTCATTATTGACACTATTCCATCTTTGTGTTGCTTAAGTTACAAAGTTCTTTTAAATAATCAAGTATTATTTTAAATAGCGCTTTCCCTTTTCAGCTACACGGGCCATTTTCAGTAATAACGAGATCGTTTACGGTCTTTCTTCTGTTTAGTTGCTTAGAAGAAAGGGCCCCGGGTTTTCACGTCTTTCCAGGTGCTGTTCAGCGTAAAAGCTTTTGCGTCTCTTTCGACCCGTCTTTTATCAAAGTCATTGGCTTCTGCTATTAATTCATTGGTTATTGTTTCATCGAGGGATAGGCGTCTCGATGTCTGACCGAGATCAGCGATAATATCCAGGAACTTCTCCCAACCTTCCGGTTCAAAAGCGCCGTATCCAAGCCCTCGTCTCTCACCCTCTACAAAGGGGTATGCGAGCTGTCTCATGGACTCGAGCGCGAGATCCGGAGTCATCTGCTCTCTTATAGACGCAAACCTATCGTACACTATCTGGGCCGCTGCCTGGGGGTTGAACCGCCCAAAATGCAGGCCCATGGATGATCCCCTGAAGAATTTTACGATAGCATCCCTTTTTGCCGAGTCTTTGAGGTCTGGTTTTCGTACAGCGTAGACGTTTGAAGGCAGAACTGAAAAATCACTTCCTCTCCAGTATTTTAATTTAAGCCCAACAGCATCCCACTGAACATCGAGGGCAAGCCAGACTAGAGCAGCATCAGCCTTCCCCTGGGCAACCATCTGTCCCCATTGAGGGCCGGCAACAACATATTCAACACTGG
>JAGLSF010000232.1 GCA_023136305.1 Spirochaetota bacterium | reverse complement strand
GAGGCCCGCCCCGGCCCGTTCTGCAATCCGGCAGGCACGCTCCTTTTCCTCATCGCTCAGTACCCAGGTCTCTATTATCGTTTTGACGATCCTGCCATCTGCAGCCTTGACCACGGCACTGATGTCCCTCTCCACCTGCTCATCATCCCCACTGCGCAGAGCACCCACATCGATTACCATGTCGATCTGTGTTGCACCATCCTCAACACTTAAAGATGTCTCGAGCGCCTTTACCCCGGTCCGGTGGGAACCGAATGGAAAGCCCACGTTGGAGCTGAGTTCCATATCCGTTCCCCTGATACACTCCGCAGCAATGGACACATTGACCGGGTTGACACATATCACGCCCACACCCGCTTTGATCGCGCGGTCACAAAAATCACGCACATCTGCTGCGCTCGAGAACTGCTGGCACAGGCTGTATTCCAGACGCTTCTTAAACTCGGCAAGTTTCAATTGCATTCCTGTTCCCCAACATATTTTACTCGAAGAGCTTGTCTCCCCTGCCCTCATAGATACCTTTAATAATGAGGGGTTTGAGGAAATCAATGGTCTTCTCCATGCCGTCCTCACGGCTCATGACCACATCCTCATGCTCGTAGCTGAGTACATAGTCATAATCCACAAGCCGAAGCTCGGTGAGAAGCCGTTTCCACGGTACGGACCCCCACCCCGGAATCCTGAAACGGAACCCCCGATCGATACGATTCCACTTTCCTGTTGGCTGAATCCCCGAGCGGCGTACGTTGTGCTCTACGATCTCCCCATCCTTTGCATGCACGTGAAAAATATAGTCCCCGAGCTCCTGTACGAATATGACCGGGTCGATTGCCTGCAGGATGATGTTGGCCGGATCGAGGTTGAAACCCCACTCTTTTCTTCCTCCCATGAGTTCAACACTCTTGAGCGCCGTTTCCACATTGTACACATACTCATTGGGATGAGGCTCGTGCGCAAATTTCACTCCCTCACTGGCAAAAACGTCCAGTATCTCTCCCCAGCGCTCCACAAAATCATTTGCCATCTCGTCCCATCCCTCCGGATAGGGGAAGGGAAACCAGCGCGAAAAACGTTCGCAGCCGATGAACCCGCAGACCACGGGAATCTCCAGAGCGGCAGCCGCCTGTGCGGTCTTCTTCATCCTCTCCATACCAAACTTTATCTTTTCAGCGGGCGATCCCTTGAACAGTGAGTCCGTATCCTTGGTGTGAGGACCGAGCACGAGCTGCCCTTCCGCGTGATTGCTCAGTGCGGAGATGGTGATACGGTACTTCTTTGCAAGGTCCCTGATTTTCTTCGCCCCATTCGGCTTCAGGACCTCATCGATATCAAGATGGCCATTGCCCTGAAACGCGGGAAGCTCTGCAGCTTCGTATCCCATGCGAGACATCATCTTGAAGACGGTTTCCAGGTCCCGGTCCATGTAATTCGCGGTAAACATACCTATTTTCATTTGTTCCTCCCTCAGTGGCATAAAAGGTTGGGGTAGCGATGCACGGGTTATACCTTCTCAACCTCGACCCACTTTTTGTTATCATTCGAGCGCACAAGAGCATCGAGCACAAGCTGCACCTTCAGCCCGTCATCAAAGCTGGCGCCCCAGGGGCCGATATCAAGATTGTTCACAATGCAGTTGATAAAATGGAACACCGTGTGACAGTGATGATGCTCCCACCCGAGCATATGACCCGGAGGCCACCAATGCTTTATGAAGTCATGTACCTCGGCTTCCGTGACCAGTATAGTCCGGAATCCCTGTACCTCATGAGGATCATCCACGGAGAAGTAATGGAGGAGGTTGTTCTGGGTCAGCTCGAACTGAACAGCTCCCTTGCTTCCGTATACCTCGATCTGCCAGAGCGACTTCCGGCCCGTGGCGAATCTGGTTGCCTCGATGCTCCCCAGTGCGCCCCCTGCAAACCGGAACATACCGAGCGAGGCATCATCCACGGTCACTTCCCCCATCTTCTCACCCGCTTTGCCTGAAAGTCCCGCCGCTTCCAGCGGCTCTGGACGCTCCTTGATGAAGGTTTCCATTGTTCCACAGACCTCGGTTATCTCCAAACCGGTCAGGAACCGGGCCATGTCAATACTGTGCGCGTTAAGATCGCCAAGTACACCCGAACCGGCGACCTCCTTCTTCAATCGCCAGGCAATGGGAAACTTCGGATCGATAAGCCAATCCTGCAAAAAGGCAGCGCGGTAATGGTACACCTTGCCGATCTTTCCCTCTTGTATGAGGCGGCGTGCCAGCAACACAGCAGGCGCAAAGCGGTTGCTGAAGGAGACCATGCTTCTGACACCCTCTTTTGCGGCCTTTTTCGCCGCGTCAACCATCTGCACGGCATCCTCCACACTCAGTGCCAGCGGTTTCTCAACGATGGTGTGCTTCCCCGCTTCGAGTGAGGCGATACAGGGCTGCATATGTACATTGTTCGGGCCGCAGTTGTCGAACACCTGAATCCCGGGATCCTCTATGAGCTTGTGCCAGTCTGTGGTGCCGTACTCGTAGCCGAAGCGCTCCCTACTCTCTTCAACCGCTTCCTTGTTCCGTCCGCATATGCCCTTGAGTACAGGGATTGCGGGCGGCGGATAATAGATATAGGGAAGCTTCTTGTAGGCGTTGGTGTGGGCCTTGCCCATGAAGGCATAGCCGAGCATTCCGATACCCAGGTCTCTGGTTTGCGCCATGACGAATCCTCCACTGTCCAAGACGTAAGACACGAGGGAAACAACAAATATTACAGGTATGATAATTGTAAAAAAATATTTTATTTAGTCAATATTTATTTTAAAAAATTATATTTTATTGTACAATCTATGTAAAAAAATCGACAGAAAGGTAGATCCTACTATGGCCGATCAGGAAGTGCTTCTTCTCAAAATCCGTGGCCTTTTGCCCTCACTCAATCCAGCTCTGAAGAAAATCGGTGAATATGTGCTCGAAAACCCTGGCAAGATCAAGCTTCTCAGGATCAAGGACCTGGCGAGCACATGCGGTGTTGCCGAGGCAACGGTCACCCGCTTCGTGAAAACCATCGGGCTGAACAATTTCCAGGAACTGAAGATCAAGATTGCCGAGATAACCCCCGATCGGAGTCCAGCCGAAGAGTTCGTGTACGATGATGTATCGAAAAACGATTCCCTGAAGAGCATTGTCGAAAAGATCGTGTACACCAACATCGAGGCCATGAAGAACACAAGAAAGATCATCGACGTGGGCAAGATGGAGAGTGCAATCGAAGCCATAGACAGGGCAGAGAAGATCGATATATACGGTGCGGGCGGCTCATACATAACCGCCGAAAACGCTGCTATGCGGTTCTACCGTATCGGCAAACGCTGCAACATATACAACGATCCAAATCAGCAGGCAGTATCGGCATCACTGCTCACACCGAAGGATGTGGCCATCGGCATCTGCAATTCTGGGAAGACCAAATCGACGGTCACTGCCCTTGAAAAGGCCAAGGCGAGCGGCGCCAAAACAATCTGCATCACCAATTTCAACCGCACCCCTATCACCGAGTACGCCGATATTGTTCTGTTTACCTCGACGCAGGATTCGGCGTTCTTCCAGGAGTCCATGATCTCGAGGGTTGCCCAGATAATTATCATCGATATACTCTACGCAGGTCTTGCGGTGAGAAACTTCTCATCCGCCGTGAAGATGATCGAGCGGTCTGCGGAATCGCTGAAGGACGCGTTCCTCTAGTGGTGATATTCCTCCCCGATTGGAGAGAGGAAATTATCATGGGGGAAAACTTTTATTTTCTCTGCTGCTTGACCTTTGCCGATGAAGCCTTTTTCG
>JAGLSF010000231.1 GCA_023136305.1 Spirochaetota bacterium | reverse complement strand
TACAGGAGAAAGCGGTTCAAGCTCCTGCTCGAACATGATATCAATCTATTCAACTATCACCTGCCCCTCGACTCTCATCCTGAGATCGGCCACAACCGCCTGATTCTCGATGGGCTCGGCGCAGAGCTGCGGAACACTTCGGAAGGAGAAAGAGCCATGGGACTGAGAGGCATATTCAAAAAACCCGTGGCCTTTACTGAGTTGGTCGAAAATGTCAACAGGGTTCTTGAGACCGAGGCACAGTACTTTCATTTCGGGAAGGACCAGATCGAATCACTCTTCGTTATCAGCGGAGGGGGGAGAAACGAGCTCGAGCAGGTGACTACCATGGACGTGGATGCCTATCTTACCGGGGATGCCAAGGAGAGTACCAGGTACATTGCTGAGGAAGCGGGAATCAACTACATATATGCCGGGCATTACAACACCGAGAGGCTCGGCATTATCGAGCTCGGTAAGCGAATCGAGAAAAAGTATGATGTGAAGGTGCAATTCGTGGATGTGGAGAATGCGCTCTAGGCTCTGCGATATAAAAGAATGGTAAAGGCTATACCTATATACTACAATTTGAAATAGTTGGAACCAACAGCGAGGTTTTTGCATGAAAAAAGAGTACAAGCTTCGGCATCCCGTGGTGAGCGGCCTCTTCTATCCTGACCAGGGAGAGGAGCTGCAAAAAGAGATTGACACATACCTTGGAAAGATCGATCAGGGCGAGCTCAACGCTGAGATTTTTGAGCAGACAGGGATTGAGTATCCTTCCTCGGTTCAACCGCAAGCAGTCATCGCACCCCATGCGGGTTATATATTTTCCGGGTCAGTACAGGCCCATTCATACGCGATACTGCAAAAACCTAATATTGAAACGGTTGTCATTGTCGGACCTGCTCATCAGACAAGTTTTGAGGGGATTTCAGTCAGCCGGGATGATGCCTATCAGACACCCCTGGGAAAAGTTGAAGTCGATCAGGAATTCACTCAGAAACTCATCTCACAGGGGAGCTTCTTCAAGCTCCATGAGGATGCTGATCTGGGTGAACACGCAATCGAAGTGCAGGTTCCCTTTATACAAGTGGTGCTGCCAGAGGCCAGGATAGTGCCCGTGCTCTTTGGCGATCAGAACAAACAGAATGTGCTCGCTCTCAAGGACGCACTGCTGACGGTCGTTGAGAAAACCGGACGGAATGCAATAGTCGTTGCCAGCTCTGACCTGTCCCACTATCATTCCCATGTGGATGCTGAAGCCCTCGACAGTGTACTGATCGAGCATATACGCAGCATGGATCCGGATTCGCTTTACTCCGATATACAGGACGGCAGAGCAGAGGCATGCGGTTTTGGCGGAATTCTCACCGGTATGTATTTCGCTCGTGAACAGGGCTTTGGAAAATCCGCGATTTTAGAGTACACCGATTCCGGCGAGGTATCGGGTGATCGGAGAAAAGTAGTCGGGTATCTATCAGCTGCCCTGTACTGATTGTTCATCCGGTAGGCTCGACATTTTACTCATATACATACCGGAATTCCAACGTTTTGTACACGCACATCTTGGAAGAAAGATGGAGCAATTGCCATGCTGAGCAAAGAAGAGAAGAGATCGCTGCTCAAGCTAGCACGCGATACCATACAGGGAAAGCTTCAACACAGAGTTACTGAAAACTACCAACCAGCCAGCGATACACTGAAGGAACCCTGTGGTGCATTCGTGACCCTGCATAAAGGTGGAGCACTCAGGGGGTGTATAGGCCTCGTGGAGGCCATGAAACCTCTCTACAAGAGTGTTCATGAAATGGCCCTCGCTGCGGCATTCGATGATCCCCGTTTTCCCCCACTTGGCCGCAATGAGCTGGAAGAGATAGATATTGAGATATCGGTGATGTCACCTCCCAAGCGAATCAAAGACGTGAATGAGATTGAGGTGGGGAAGCACGGTATTATCATGAAACGCGGGTTTCATCAGGGCCTGCTCCTGCCCCAGGTAGCAACCGAGCAGGGGTGGGTCCGCGACACCTTCCTCGAGCACACCTGCTACAAGGCCAACATGATGGGCGACTGCTGGAAGCAGCCTGATACCGAGATCTACATATTCTCCGCCGAGGTGTTCGGCGAAAAAGATCTGTAACAGGTGTGCTCTCTTTCTAAAGTGCTATCGCCAGTATTCCTCTTATGAACCTTTAATACTGTCGAACACATCGCTGATGAATGCATGAATGCTATAATCGGAATTAAATAGCCTGTACAATGCACCGAGCAGAGGGAATGCACTTTCAGTGGCGTCCTGAATATACTTGGAATTGAATACAGTATTGATGGTCCGTATTCCTTCGAGGATGATACTGTTTGACGTATCATTGTTCAAAAACCCCTTGCCGATAAGAAGACCCAGGGTCCTGTTTCGGCTCAGATCGTTCAGGGCAGTGAGATTGAAATCACCGAATCCGCAATACTTGTAGAGCGTTTCTTCTGATCCTCCAAATAGAAGCACGATGTTTTTCATCTCATGAAAAGCCTTTGTCAGGATCAGGAAACGTACGTTCGCCGAGTTGAAATGGGCATCGATAATGCCAAGCAGAATCGCATAGATGTTTTTCAGGGCGCTTGCTATCTCCACACCAACGATATCACTGGAGTAGTCCAGATACACAGCTGTGCCCTCGAAAATACGGCGCATACTGTCGATTACCGACTCCTCAGCAGAGGCAGCAGTGAATGCCGAGGGATTGTTGTGGATGAGATCTGCTGCAAAGGTGGGCCCTTTCAGTGAGCAGATCGGGTTGGATACAATCTCTCGCAGACTGTCCACAATAGTCTTGTTGTTCTTTCCGAACCCTTTGGAGAGCACAACCATCACTGCTTCACTATCCATATACTTCTTGTTTTTCTGTACATACTCGATGACAGATGCTGAGGGCAGGGCAAGAAAGACAACATCGGCATGCTCAAGAATCGATTTGTCGGTCGAAACCTGCAATCGAGTATCGAGCCTGAAGTTGGGAAAATACCGGTCATTGAAATGTTTTTTATTGATTGCATGCTCGGTCTCTTTGTTCCGTGCGAGCAGCAGTAAATCCAGGTCATCCTTTTTAATGAGTACGTTTCCGAGAGCGGTGCCGAAGCTGCCCGCACCAACAATGACAATGTTCATGGCTTTACACTACCTTTGTACTTACAATGTATATATATTACCTTAACGGCATCCCATAATCTATAATAGTATATTTTCGTATAACATCCACATGAAACTTAAATGGAACCGCATCCTTAAGGTATAAAATACTGTTCACCACTTATTGTACATAGCAATTGAGAAGGATTGATGAAAGCGATAATTCTGGCTGCCGGCGCATCGAAGCGGCTCAGGCCGTTGACCGATGGTATTCCCAAATGTTTGATTCGAATAGGGAAAAAACCAATACTCGCATATCAGCTCGATGCCGTTGATGCCGCAGGTATTAAAGAGGCCGTTATTGTTGTTGGGTATCTCAAGCATATGATTCAGGAGCATGTGGGCAATTCTTACAGGAATATCAGCAGTATTACCTATATTGAAAATCCCGATTATGACACCACCAATACGATCTATTCACTGTACCTCGCCGGAGATGCGTTTCGCGGACATGATTTCATATATTTCAACGCCGATGTGCTGATGCATGCTGATATAGTCCGCGGCCTTGTCCGGCATGAGGGGGGCAATGTGCTCGCTGTTGATTATGTTTCCTGCGGAGAAGAGGAGGTGAAATTCGTCACCAATACTGACAATCGCATCATCAAGCTTGGTAAGTATATTTCAAATGAAGAAGCCGAAGGTGAGTTCAT
>JAGLSF010000230.1 GCA_023136305.1 Spirochaetota bacterium | reverse complement strand
ATAACCTGCGATCCGGTTGCCTTTTTACAGGGGCCGGATATGAAGCAGTGATGTTTTTTGAATGTATTGTCGTTATTGATTCATATGTTCAACGATGGACAGCAGAGCCTCGAATTCTTCCCGGCAGTCACGACAGCGGTTCAGATGATCCTGAACAAGCGTGAGCATCTCAGAGGCGTTTTTTCCGGCGAGTGTCAATTCGACAAATCGGTCAAGCTGTTCAAAGCATTCATCACAGCCGATTTCATCATCCGTGGTTGTTACAATCCCGGCAACCATCTTTTTCAGCATGGATTGGTCGGGATGCATTTTTTCTTTTTCCTTCGAGTTCTGCTTTTTTTTCCGTCGGCTGTCTTTGACGGTTAACATATCTTTTAGAACAATTCCTGAAATGTTAAAAAGCCGTTTCATGAAAACCACCTTCCTTCTTAATACTTGGAGGGACCTGACGCACCAAATCTTACCATGATTATTATTTCCTGGCGGCAAATGCACCGGGTGTTGAGTACAGTGTGCCATACAAACATTATATCGGCCCTGATTCAATCAAATGCGTCAAGAATTTCCTGGAGTGTCAATCCCCCTTTCAACATGGATTGCTTCAGACGTTTTCGTGCATCGTACATGAGCTTGTAGAGTGAATTTCTACTCGTTCCCATTCTTCGCGCAACTTCCTCAAGCGGTATTTGTCTGAACATAATTGCAACAAGGGCATTTTTCTGGCGCTCGGTTAAATCTTCAGAAATCAACTTTTTGAGAGCCTTGATAATTTGTTTCTGAATAACCTTTTTTTCGGGGTCATCCGATACATGTCCGCTTAACTTGCCAAGTATTTTTTCCGTTTTTACACCGGCGTCAAGAGATACATCCTGCCATTGACGCTTTCTCAATTCGGTGTAGGCTGTGCGGACTGCAATTTTAAATGTCCAGGTTGTAAAATGGCTTTCACCTCTGAATGAATCAAGTTTGGAAAGAATTTTCACAAGTGTATCCTGCACAATATCTTCGATCGCAGCTTCATCCACATCGTTATGGTCTGTGAATCTGTATCTCAATCCCCGAATAAGATTTTCTCGCAGCAAGGATATTGCTTTATCACACTGGGGAGAAGGCAAATTAAGCTCGCTGATCCACTCCTCGTTTGTCAGTTCCCGCACAAACAGCCCTCCCTCTACCAGGTTGTTCACCCGACCTGCGACCGGCCGAATGAGGCTTGCGGGCTGCCACCAGCGTGTCGGGCAGCACGCGACCGAAGGCGAGCAAGCTCGCCTCCTCCACCTCTGATCCGCGAGAAATCCCGGTATGGGTAATTATACGCTACTTTCATCAATTCCGGAAATAGTATTATCCCTGCATTATTCGGACGCTTTGTGCCGCCGGTGTAAACCCCGGAGTGCACACAACCCCTGCTTGACGCGGAGAACAAGCCTCTCACCATCGGCATTATTAAAATTGGTAAAAAAAAAAGTAAGAATTGTATCCATCATACAGTCTATAGATAAAAGGAACAGATTAAGTTTCTGATAAATAAGCGAGGAGGAACAAACAATGAAACACAGATCCAAGATTCTTGTCACCATTTTTTTACTGGTTTTTAGTTTCGGGATTTTTGCAGGTGCAGCAGTTTTTGCCCAGGGAACAAAGGAGAACCAGGATTACATGAGCTTTTCCGGCAGGCATGCTGCTAATTGGAAACTCAGGGCAAATAAGCCGCTTATTATAGGCGGGTACGGTGATAATTTTGCCTACAGCGGTAAAAATGTGAGATTGATTGAAGGAAGCGCGGTTGTCGATGTTAACACAAAGAAGAATACAGGCTCGATGGAAGTTACCTTCAACGGCACAATTACCCCTGAAAAAGGAAAGACGTACACCGGCGAGATCAAGATTGTATACAACATGTTTATGGAGGGACCTCCCTACTGGGAAGGCGGAGTGGCGGATTTCGTCTATCTGCACGGTGATACAAAGCAGGAAGCTCCGGTTATGCCGAAGATAAAAACCTATCTTGCCTCATGGGGCCCAGCCGACATATACGTAAACGGCGAACTCGTGTATAAGGGCCTTGCGGGGCACATGATGTATACCGAGCGGTCCAGGGACGTCAATACCTACGCGATATACAACAGGGACAAGTCCGGCTTTTACAGCCCAAAAGACCCGTCCAATTTTTCCATTGCAAATCCGGATAAGCGGGAGCTGCACTTCGTCGCGCACACCACTGAAGGTGACAAAGGTAATTTCCCGCCCCATACCGTTTGGATTCATTTGAACTTCACGGATGTGCAGGATGTGAGTTAGCAGAATCGCACACAGGGGTAATTCTTAACCTGTCTGCAGTCATAAAAGCCCGGATAATGGAATACGCCAAGTGGCGAGCCATCTCCGGGCTTTTTGCATTCGAGAATCTCATTGTGCAAAATACTTCGTGTATTCCTCCTCTATCTCTTCCCACGGAATCAGCTTCGAGAGGCGTACCCAGCGATTGTCGCTTCGAAGCCTCCCACCAAAGGGCAGATAGAACTCTTCAAATACCCCTGATTACAGCTTCAGGACGTTCTCCCTCTCCTCGATGATGGTCTTGAGAAGCACGATTATGTTTTTAAGGGGCACGTCCCTCATCACTTCCTGTGACGGGCCGATGATGTGCCCACCGCCCTTGCCGAGCGTACGTATGGTCTCTTCAACATGAGCCTGAATTTCAGCGGGTGCACCGAAGGGGAGCAGCTCCTGCGTGTCGATTCCGCCCCAGAAAACCAGGTCTTCACCGAACTTCCTCTTCAGGTCGTGAATGTCCATACAGGGCTGTACCGGCTCGATCACGTCGAGACCGATGTCAATCAGGTCCGGCAGAAACACCGTGATGTTGCCGCAGGAATGCATGGCCATTTTCATACCTGCATTCTTGAAAACGGCCCACAGCCTCTTGTAGCGGGGCAGGAACAGGTCTCTGAACATCTTCAGCGAGAAGAAGGGCATGTGCTGCTGACCAAGGTCGTCGCCCATGTGCCCTAGGTCGAATAACCCGAGCTTCACGATGTTTTCCGCTACCGCCACCCTATAGTCGGTAATCTTGTCGACCAGCTCTCCGATCACCTTGGGATAACCGGCCATACCTTCGAGCATCTGCGATATGCCGATCACACCGTAGGCCCGTTCATATATTCCGAAATACCCCGAAGGAATGACATAGTAATCGCCGGACAGGGCCTTGTAGTCCCGTACCATCCACTCGTAGTTGCCCACCTGATCAGGATCAGGTGGTGTCCACAGTCGGACACGTTCCTCCAGAGTATCTGCCATGCACGCGTCGTGAATGCGTGCGGGCATCCATTTTTCGACGAACTCCTTTGTTCTCTTTTCAGCCAGGGGATTGAATACCGCACAGAAACCGTCAGAATCCACCTGAATACCCATGCCCCAGCTGTCGTACACTACTTTCCCCTCTTCATCGAAGCGGCACCAACCATCCTTCTCGAGCTCGTGCATCATTTTGCGGTCATTGCGGAGAAAGAGGGGGAAATCCGCCTTGGTAAGCGCGAAACCTATGTGATTTTCAAGGTGCTCGTCAACGGTTTTGTCCTTGGGAAGGCCGAGACCATCATGTATCGCCTGATCCCTTGTTCTATCTGCAAAGGTAATCTGGCTCGGAAGGTAATCCACCTCCTGCCTGTTGATCACCCGCCGTACCCGCTCTTCTCTGGTCATTCGTATGTACCTCCGTTGAAAAGTGTGTTTGGAAAATCAAAGTATGTCAATGAACCCCAGTACAACAGTTAATACCGGTTCTGTAAACAAGACAGTTTTTCAAATACTTCCCTCATCTCCATACCCTCGTACAAACGGCAGTATATGT
>JAGLSF010000023.1 GCA_023136305.1 Spirochaetota bacterium | reverse complement strand
GAGCAGCGCCTCGGTGTAGGGGTGCCTGTGTCCAAGGAGCCTCTTCTTGATCACATCCCTCGTACTTCCGATCTCTACAACCAGACCGGCATACATCACCACGATGTGCGTGGCGATCAGCCCGACGAGCCGTATGTTGTGTGAGATGAGTATGAGTGTCAGATCAAGCTCCTCCATAATCGAGGAGAGGAGATCGATAATTCCGTACCTGTTGGTAGTATCGAGGCCCGATGTCGGTTCATCGGCAATGAGCAGGCTCGGGCGTGATGCAAGTGCAATTGCGATTATGACCCGCTGGGCAATTCCTACTGAGAGGGAACCTGCATACAGATCCATGGTGTGCACCGGGTTTCTCAGTCGAGCGGAACGGAGCAGATCAAGCGCATGCTGCCTGACCTCGGGGTCCCCCACCTCATCCTTGGTAAAGCGTCGTATGGTCCTCTCGAGCTGTTCACCCACGGGGTGGAAGGGATTGAGGCTCTTCATGGGATTCTGAGAAATCATGGAGATGTTTCGCCCGCGCACATGCTCCATGATACGGCTGTTCCTGCGCAGCCATTTTTCAGAGTCCTTTATAATGGTGAATGGATTATTCCTGAAGGTTATGTACCTGTCAAGTCCGTGGTACAGGTTCAGGAGATCGCCTCGGCGATATGCCTTCCCGTTTGCACCCCTTGAGAGCGCCTGCTCTATCACGCTGGCGCTTTCCTCCTTGGGCCTGAAGTAGAACTCCCCGCCTATAACACCAGGCTCGCCGGAAATGAGTCCCATCATGGACTGTGCGGTGACCGTCTTACCGCAGCCCGATTCACCCACCATACCAAGCACAGAGCCCTGCTCCAGCTCGAATCCAACGTCCTCAACGGCACGTATGAACCTCTTGTCTTTCTGGTCATGAAAGTAGACCATTAAATTTTTCAGATCAACAACGAGCGACATCAGCGAGTGACCTTCTCATTGTATATGGAGTTCAGGCCGTCCCCGAGCAGGTACAGCCCCATAATGGTAACCGTTATGGTAATTGCCGGTATGGTCGACAACCAGACCCTTCCCTGAAAGAAATAGTCAGCCCCCATGGCCACCATGTTGCCCCAGGACGGTATGGGCTCCTGCACACCAATCCCGAGGTAGGAAAGTGACGTTTCGATGAGTATTGCCTCACCCATCCCCAGTGTTGCATGGATGATCAGAACCGATTTTGACGACAGCCACACGATATGTTTGAAAATGATGGTCATCTGCGAAAGCCCGAGCGCCCTGCTCGACTCGATGAACCCATGCTGCTTCAGCACCTCAACCTTTGCCTTCACATAGGCAGCGATTTTTGGTATGCTCGTGATCCCCACAAAGGTCATGATGAGGTAGATTGACGGGCTGAAGAGAACGATGATGATGAGAATGAAAATGAATCTGGGAACCGAATCGATTATATCGAGAATATAGGATATGATTCTCGATGCAAACCGGGGATAGAAACCTGACAGTACCCCGAACAGCATACCGATTGCGGTTGATATGGTGATCGAGAGCAGGCCCGGAAAAAAGAAGGCCTCCGTTCCCTTGACGATGCGGGAAAAAATGTCCCGCCCGAGAAAATCCGTTCCAAAGATATGATCGAAAGAGGGAGAATGAAACATCGCTCCGATATTGATTTCCATGGGATTCTTGATGAATATATTGGTGATGGAGATAATATAAAAACCAATGAGATATGAGAGCACAAAGAGACCGAAACCGATTGAAATAACATCCTGTGCGCTTGCGCGCTTATAGATGGGAACATGAAACTCTTCAGGTTGTATGCTCTCCTCTTCGAAGTAGAACCTCTTCATCTCCTATCGCTCCCCCGGGTTGAAGATGTAGAGCAGTATCTCCTTCAGTATCATGCCCGCGCGCACCATGAGCACGGATAGAAAGGCGATGACGATAAGGATGGGAAGGTCACGGTCGAGTGTCGACTGAAAGGCAAGCCTTCCCATGCCCGGCCAGTTGAATACAAACTCGATGATCACTGCCCCTCCTATCAGGAAGGGGACTTTGGAGAAAATGATGGACACGAGGGGTATGGCGATCCCCTCATTGACCGAGCTTGCGAGTAGAGATTCGCCGCGGGCTTTCGAAGCGATAACGTAATCGGTTGACATGACCCTGCCGAGCTCCGAGGAGATGAGGCGAACGATTTCACTGATCGCGTCGTTACCCACACCGAGTACCAGGATGGGAAGCACATAGGAGAGAAGACGGTGCTTCCCCGCGGAACTCTCCGGATAAAAAATCGGGAGGAATCCCGTCTGCCTGGAAACGAAGAACAGTATGAGATACCCAAGATAGAAAACGGGAATAGATGAAACGATATAGGAGAAGATGGTCAGGGGCCACGAATACCCCTTGAAGCTCCTGTATGCCGAGAATATGCCGATGGGCACGGCAATAATCAGAGAGATGCAGATGGCCCCTAAGGTAAGCACAAGGGTGTTACGGAAGGCAGGGAATAGGATGCTGTTTATGTCAACACCCGATACAACGGAAACCCCGAATTGAAAGGTAAAAAGCCGCTTCAGCAGATTCAGATAGGCAGGCAGTCCCCCGCCCTTTCCGGGAAAATCACCTGGCATGAGATTGAAGAACAGGAAGAGAAGGGCCGTCACTCCCACGATGAGCATCAGAGTATAGACGACTTCTTTCAGGACCAGCTTCAGGGCGGTAATCATACCCCTCAATCCTCTCCCTGGATGTACCAGTCCTTTATATACGTGAAAAATCGGGTGGGATGAATATTTATGCGCCGTACCCTTCTATTGTAGGCCGCATAATTGGTCAGGGTCCAGAGATAGGTATAAGGCGCATCCTCTGCGAGTATCTCATGGAGACGGTGATAAACTGTCCTCTTCTTTTCGATGTCCAGCGTGGTCGCAGCCTCATCGAGGAGTGCATCCACCTCCGGGTTTCTATATGACCCGAAATTGTTCTTGCCGGGGCCGATCTCCCGTGAATGAAAGAGGGAGGATATGTCGAATGAATCGTCGAAGAGCCAGTCCGCGTAGATAATATCGAATTCATGGTCTATAAACACCGCCTGGGTCCAGGATTTCCACTCGAGCCACTCTATCTCGACCTCGATGCCCACCTGCCGCAGATAGTTCTGAAAAGCCAGTATGACCCGTTTGGTGGTTTCACTCTCCTTTGATATGGGCACCACCATTCGAAAGGTGAGTGTGTAGCTGCCCCGTCTTCTGATTCCATCCTTGGTTCTGTCCTTGAATCCTGCCCGGTCGAGCATGCGGTTCGCCTCTTCCGGTGAATAGGGTATGCTCTCGATATCAAGATTGTATGCCCAGCTTCCCGGAGCGACGGGCCCGGAGATGAGCTGGCCCTTGCCTTCAAAGAAAGAGTCGAGCATCTCCTGACGGTTTATGGCATAGGCAAACGCCAGCCGCACCTCCCGGATGGCGAGAACAGGGTTCCTGTGATTGTACCCGAAGAACGAATAGGAGAGTGTACTGTAAGGATTGAGCTCGAATCTGGAATCCCCCTCTATCTCCCCGATATCCCGGGGAGGCACCCTGACTTCGAGATCGATTCCGCCGTAGAGCAGCGTCTGTGTAATGATGTTCTGATCAGCAAAGGGTTTCATGATGACCTTTCTGATCGAAGGTGTACCGAGATGATACCCGTCGTTGGCCTGCAGCACGATTTCCGATGATGGGCCTTTCTGCGACACGAAACGATAGGGACCCGTTCCGATGGGGTGCTTATACAGGGTCAATTCTTCGTCTCCTGTCAGATAACTGTACTCATCGAGGAGGAATGAGGGAAGTATCTTGAAGGTGAATCGGCCGAGGGCGCCGAGAAAGGGTTTTTTCAATGTAAACTCAATGGTGAAGGAGTCGACCTTCATGACTGAATCGATGAAGCCGTAGCGCGACTGGAGAGAGGTCACGGTTTTCGGATGCATCATGATTTCGAAGGTTTTCACCACATCATCGGCCCTGAAACCTCTTCCATCCGACTCTCCAGGCATGGGATGCCATCGAACATCCTCCCGGAGATAGAAGGTCACTGTTCGCAGGTCCTTGGAAATAAGCCAGCTTGCGGCCAGGTCACCCTTGATTTCCCCGCCGATATCATAGAATACGAGAGACCCATATATGAGCTCGATGAGACGAATAGAGATTGAGTCGTTTGCCAGTATGGGGACAAGCCTGGTGGGACTTCCGTACTCTCCGTAGATGAGGGCATTGTCATCCCGTGCGACTGCAATCCCCGCGGAGCATATGGCGATAATACCGACAACTATCAATAAGCGAACCATCCGTTTCATTTTTCCCCTCACTCTATTAAAGTCTCGCCGCTCCCCCTCTGCTTATAGGAGTAGACAGACTGGACTGCATCCTGAAGCGGCCTTACACCGGAAAAGCTTTTTCCCAGGGAGAAAAGAACTTCGAGGCTTTCAGAATAATCCTCTCTGTTATAGTACACGTAGGAGAGTTTGAGCAGAAAGGTCGGATCGTTGGTCTCGATATTGTTCTTGTTTCCCTTGTCCCGTGCCTGCTCGAGATAGTAGAGCGCACGGGTGTAGTTGCCTGAAAAGAATGCGAGCTCACCGAGCAGTGCGGTATCTCTCCTCGTCCGGTCCCACTCGGTGTCGTATATGTATGACTCCGCGTCGATTATCACATCCCTGACCGTATCATAGGCAACACCTGAGGTGATGAGCACCCTCATCATTTCGAGCAGGAATGAGGGCTTACCGTATATCTTATCGGTCTCCCTTTCGATCAGCCTCTTCCCTCTCCTCTCCTTCCCTGTCAGGTAATAGGCGGAACTCTCACAGGAAACCGCCCTGATCATGGTGAGTGAGCTGCTCACCGATAGTTTCTGAGCACGGGAGGCGAAATTGAAGCACTTTTCATAATCTTCGAGGTAGAGGTACATCTGCGCCACATAGTAGGATGAAAAACTTGCCAGCTCACCCGAAGAAGCTGTGACCACTGGCTCGAGATTCTTGATGGACTCACCAAATATAATCCTGCTGTAGGCATCGAGAACAGCGAGGTCATAGAATCGTATCTCTGTATTGTCATCGGGTTTATAGAAGTATATGGGTTTGTCGAGGTTCACCTCACCAATCTCATTGTAGGCATCGGTGAACCTCCCTGAAGCCATGAGTGCATAGGCGAGGTAGACCTGTATGGAATTACGGTACAGCGGCTTGGCGTCATCCAGGACGCGCAGGATTGTCGCCTCGGCGTACGAAGGGTTTATACCGAGATAGGCATACATGAAACCAAGTGTGGCACGGGCATAGGCATGATCCTGATCAACCTGTTTCCAGAACTCCTGCGCCTTGTCCCGTTCACCGGTCCTGTGATAGGAAGAACCGAGATACACCACGGCGAGTGACCGGAGTGGTGCTTCAATCTTCCTGGATTTGATCACCTGATTCAGGATACCGGCTGCATCGAGGTACTGACCGTTGAAAAAATATCCTATACCGAGGAAGAGCTTCAGCTCATCGGTGAGAGCCTCTTCACGGTCTCTGATCTGCTCAAGATGGGCAATCTGCGCAAGAACAGTTATCTGCGACATCTCACGGTAGAGCTCGCCTTTACGGTACAGGATCCTGCCTATGGTATAGGCCGAGGTAATATCGGGATTTATTTTTCCCTCATCAAGTGCCTCTTCGATGACTTGCAGTGCCTCGTCGAAATGATTGATGCGGTTCAGCTTCAGGGCATTCTCAATTTCCTTGGGTATGGCGAATGCCTGTACCGAAATGAGAAAAAGGATGAAAAAGAGGACAATTTTTTTCATAGTATTGCTATTCTTCTCAAAATTTTACGCGAAGCGTAAAAAACTTTTATAAAGTTTACTTACCTAATTTTATTCAGCGTAGAACTCCCTGAGATATTTCTGGAAATATGATGTAGACGCTATAAAAATTCTATCCCACCCGAAGAGTTGCGCACGAAAGGAAACAAGTCCATGGGGGGAAACGGTCAGATCATGGTTGATGTCTGTGCCGGTATCGACCAGTTTTTCCGATCTCTCCTCAATGTTATAAATATAAATGGGATTGTAATCGCTATCAATGTTTTTGGCATAGAGCAGATACCGGCTGTCTGGAAACCAGGCCGTTCCCTGCATATTGTCCTTGACCACATCGGCGGCGTGAAAGTACGGGATGAGCTCCTCCCCCGCTTTGGGCGCCGAACCGTCGGATGGTACGATCATGATGCCCCACCTCTTGGTGTTGAATGGGTCCCGTTCTCTATTGTACGTCGTGTAGAATGATATGTATCTGCCGTCTGGTGAGTAGCTCGGAAGCACGTCATTGAAGAACCACTTGACGAGCACCACATCCTCCTCTTCCGGTGTACCGGCCTTCCTGATGATATGGATGTCATGCGATTGCTTTCCACCCGTCGTGTACACGATATTAGATCCGTCCGGAGACCAGCGCGGGAAAAAATCCGTGTCTTCACTGGATGTCAGTCTCTTGAGACTGCCAAGCTCGAGATCGTAGAGGTAGAGGTCGCCGTTGCCCGTTCTCCCTGAGGTGAAGACAATACGTGAGCCGTCGGGAGAAACCTTCGCCTGTCCATCCTTTTTCATCTCCTCAGTTATCATGAAATAGTTACCTATCGGCTTGGGGTCGAGGCGCCTTCTGATACCTTTCAGGAATGTATCATCCTCCTCTACGGAACCGACAAAGAGATTGTACTCTCCCAGTCCCGCGTTGGATGTAAATATGAAGGCGTTCGATCGAGGGAACCACGAAAACTCGTAGTTGAAGCTTTCTCCTGTGCTGCTCTCGAAGAGATCATCCGTCAACTCACCGCCGAAGCTCTCTTCGAGAAACACCTCCCGTGCCTTGCTGTAACCCACGGTGTACGAACCATCACGATCTTGCACATCCATTCTGTATATGTATATCTTCTTGTAATTGCCCAGATTGACCTCAAAGGCAAGAAACTGCTCATCCGTTGTGAACTGCGGATTGTAGGAGTTGAAAAGCCTGTGTTTCCTCTCCACCTGCTGAATCTCGGCTATCTCGAGCTCCAGCTGCCCGTAATCCAGATGCACCTCCTTGGGAGGCGGTTCCTCGTCTATGGGTTTCGGAGGCTCGCGCGGAATATCAGGTTCCTCGATAATACTGTTTGAGGCGCATGCAGCCAGGAGGGCAGAGACCAGGAATGCCAGGATTACAATGCTTCTATTCCTCATTTCGTAACCTCTTGATCTCTTCCCTGTAGGATTCCGCAACCCTGTATTGGTTTTCATAGTAGGAATCCTTAAAAAGATTATTGTCGAAAAAGTCGAAATAATCAATCCATGAATAGTGAGCCTTGGAGAGAAATTTCCCGAGATTGGTCAGGTAGTAGAGCTTTTGATGGGAAACGGCAACGTAAAAGAGAACATCCTGATAAATATGCTTTCTTCCCGAACTGAGAAGCCTGCTTCTCCGCTCTTTCACCACGTTGAAGATCTCCAGGGCCAGCTGATAGTATGACTGTGACCGCAAGCTACTATCATAGTATAACTCTTCGGCCCTGTTATAACAGGCCTGACCGTAATTGTAATAGGAGATAACCGAAGTCTCCGTTGATATCTTTTTCAGATCAATGGCACGACTGAAACATGCTATGGATGCTTTATACTCCCTGTAGTGGCGTAGATAGATATACCCGCAGAACTCCATAGATTTTTTATAATCGGGATGATTTTCCGGCACACCTTTCAGAATTTTCAGCGTTTCATCGATTTTCCCATCCTCATAGGCATCCTCAGCCTGACCCAGATAATCCTCATGAAGCATTACCCGTTCATCACCAGTGAGGCTCAGCCTGCGTTCACTGAACTTGAGATACTGATTGTAGTCCTTGTACCCGTCCAGTTTGAGCTCAATACGATGGAAACCGTAGGGAAGCTCGATTGCGTTTCGAACAACCGGTGTGTTGCCCTTGAACTCGCCATTGACAAACAGGAGCGCACCTCTCGGGTCAGAATCAATGGTAAACTGTGTCTTCCCCTGTTTGAGATTGACCCTGTAGGAGCTTTCGCCCTCCTGAACCTTGATGTCGATTTTTGCGGGAATGTATCCTTCCTTGTACACGAGGACATCCGCAGCCGCACTTTCGGTAAGGAACACCTGCAGTATGCCTTCGTCATCGGTCTGTCCTGTCCACTGATCGTCGAGATAAATATTGGCCCCGGAGACTCTGTCCCTCCCGGATGTGACCAGGATGGTAATCGGGAGTTCTTTCAGCGCCTGAGCCGGTTCACTGAACCGTTTAACCTTACCGCCCGGCTCCAGCAGATATCCCTCACTGATGCTCTCGAGCTCACCCGACGAAGAACTGCCCGCCACTTCCGTGATTCGAAGCTTGGCCACCCGTTTCTTCGAGTAATCATGTTTGATGGCATCGTAATAATTCAGGAAACTGTAAAACTTGTCATCCAGTTCCACTCCGTGGCGGGTCCCGAGGTTCAGGTGGATCTTCTTATCAATGGCTGAGATGGTACCCTCGTAGGGGAAATTACTCCTGAACTGTTCGACGAAAGAATCCGGAATAGACTGAAAATCACGAAGCGACACCCTTCTCTCCGTCTGTCCTATAATCTTTCCCGTGTAGTCTATACCGTACAGCTCAACCATGAAGGCGTTCCCTGCCGATGACAAATTTCCAAATATGATGCCGTCGACTTCATTCTTGAGGAATGGAATTTCACTCCAGTCCGTTCCGCTTTTCCCTATTTCGAGGTCGAATTGTTCAAAGAGGTTCGTGATGTTCCTGTCTGAAACAATCGAGAAGATACCGCCTATGGCAAGATAGTCCTCCAGACCTCTCTTCAGGTCATATGTGCGCCGTGACAGTAGTACGTTCCCGCCGTCGCCAATCTGCAGAGGGATTACCGTAATTCGAGGTGCAGGGGCTTCCCTGCTGTATGAGAATCCTGAATAGGCCAGTCTCTGCAGATCATCCTGAATGAAGAAACTTCTCTCCTCTTTCTCAGGATAGTATCCCTTGGGGTATTCAATGCGAAGTGTGAGCTCCCCGTCAACTCCCCTGTCGTTCTCGTAACGGTGCCCGAAAAACCCACTTCTGCCTGTCTTTCCCATCCACAGGTCATTGATGTAGACCTGCGCTCCGCCAATACCGCTGACCACATCATAATTTTCCGTGTAAGCGTAGAGGTCAATCAACAGCATCTTGCTCAGATCGACATCCAGGTTAAACTTGGGGGAGATCTCCTCACTCTTCTGCCATATGTGCTCCCCCTCCTTGAACACCAGCACATTATCCCGGCGGGAATCCTCCCCGGCGTATTTCACCATGAACAGCCCCGATTCATCGGTGTGCCCCTCCACGGTGCCATTCACTATGACAGCGGCTTCGGCGACATCCATGCTCCCCTTTCCCGTCACCTTGACAGTATAGAACATGTATCCATCAAGAATGGCGAGGAAGTAGTACTTGTCATAGAGGCTGGCCCTGCCAAGCTCGGCCTTCTCGATTTCGGCCAGCACATCAAATTCACCCTCCAGAGAGGGCAGCTGCTCTTCGGGTTCCTCCTTCTTCTCACGCTTCTTCTTCCGTTCCGCTGCAACCCTGAAATCCGTTTCCCAGGGCCCGTAAACATACCCCTCTCTGTCCTTCTCGATTCGAAGTGTGTATGATTCACCAACAATCAGGTTGATATCGGTGAGAAAGAACCCCTTCTGGTCTGTCCTGCCGATGAAACGTTGATTGAGATAGATATCTGCATCGGGAAGAGGATGCCGGTCCACCCGGTACACCTCCACCTTGAGCGGGGCCGTTACTATTTCAGGTTCAGGCTGTACCTGTTCCTTTGCGAAGAGGTACACAACAAGAACGGTGAGAAATACGGAAATGGCAAGCACGATGAAAGTGTTTATCCTGTTCACAATACCCCGCTTCGAACCTCCACATAATAGCTATATACCTGTATGCAGTGACAGAAATACCCCTGTACATTACTGCTACTGAACGGGCGGCTGTATACTTACATCACCCTCATTTATGATCAACTCCTCGCCGATATCATCCTTGAGCGGGACACCTCTCCCGGTCTCGATACGGCTGATCTCGATTTTTCCCAGGTTTTTCCTGCGGTTGCGGTCCAGCACGATGTTGAATGTCTCCACATAAAACCCTTCGAGAAAGATCTCGACCACAAACTCACCACCCCTGAGATCGACCACAAAATCACCGTTGGACTTGGCGTTTCCGATAACGGTCCTATCCACCATCTGTTCACCCTCCTTCAGGGGGATGCAGTTGATGATGATGTTTTCCTTGTCCTCCATGACAATCTCGTTGCCGTCCGAATCAACGGGTAACACACTTCCCTTGATTCCGGCCCGCTCGTATTCCCTGATCTTCGTTGCGGCACAGGAGGACAATACCCAGATACTGAGAATGAGTACTGCTGCCACTGAAACTGTGAACCACAACCCTGTCGTCACTCTGTGTGCCATACAAATACCCTCACGGTAAACGGAATTTAAGTATATAGAAATCATTATCCAGATCGTATATGTATAGATAGTTACTGTCCGATATGAAGTAGGTATACCGCCCATTGATGCGGGCAGGGGGTAGATAGGGAAAATCACTTACCATGAAATAACGCTCGGCAAGCAGTCTGGCCCTCTCCTGCTCTGAAATAGGCCGCTCGCCCTCAACCATATTGTCGAAGAGCATGTCCTTGTAGAGTGTGAATGAACGCTCCCGATAATCGAACAGCATGTCGCCGCTTGACGGGTCCAGGGCGATGAAGTCGGGAATGAGCACGTAGATGCTGTTTGGTCCGGCAAAGTAGTTATAGTTGAACTCCACACCCTTGAAATATTTGACCCACTTGATCTCGCCCCTGTTCCTGTGCAGACACACCATTTCACCATCGGTAAAAAAGAGCACAATTTCCTCTTCGAAGACGAGGAAGTCCCTCGTTATGGTGTTGCCCACGTAACTGGACCACAGTGTTTCTCCGGTCCGTGCATCAAGTGCATAAAAGGTATCGTCCCATGACCCGAAATAGATCTTTCCATCCCGAATAACCGGCCGCACACTAATCAGACCGCCCGCATTGAAGACCCATGCCTCACTGCGGGACTGCAGATCATAGGCGACTATATTTCCATTCCTGTAGGGAACGATAATGGCATCCTCATATATTCTGAGGCCCGCATTGATCTCACCTTCTCCTTTGTAGGTAAACAGAACCTCACCGTTCGTCCTGTCCAGAATATGTATGGTCCCGTCAAGCGTCGAAGCAACGAGAAATCCGCTGTATATGATGATCCTTCCCTTGATTTCCTTTTGGAGACTGCTCCTCCAGAACAACTCTCCCCGACTCAGGTCAATGGCGTAGATTCTGTTGTAGATGTCATACAGGTAAACGATATTTTCCCCAACGGTATAAGGGCTCAGCAGGTCGCCGCCGATAAAGATTTTCCAGAGGGGTATCCGATAACCCAGGGAGAAGGCATACAGAGAGCCCTTGTGTACGAAGGGAAACACCGTGTCCTTCGATTCATCGGTTTTATGGAGGGTTTCAATCTCATAGTTGGGGAAGAGTTCCGTAGTTGAGAAATCCTGTGCATGCACTGGAAGGTAAAGCAGCAGGATGCACACCAGGGTTAAAACCGTACATGCGGTAACGTGAGACTTCATAGGATTCTCGGCTGCACAGTGGAGAGTCTAAAAGAGGTTCAGACACCCCCTTTTCTGTCTCGCCTTCTCCTCCAGTCTTGCCCTGTCACCTTCAAGAACATACTTCTGCACGATACCGCCATACGTTGTCTTAATGCCCGTGAACAGCGCCTGCTGTTCCTCTATTGGCGCCTCGATATCCGTGTATATTCTCTCAGCCATATCGTAGAGACCAATGGAGGACAAAGCAAGAAAGCGTATATTCACGATTGAGTGAAAGGCCTTCTTGCTCTCACTTCCCGCCTTTTTTGAAAATTCCGAGGCTTCATCGGTCTTACCCGCCTCGAGAAGTTCGTCCCGCTTCGCGATATACCTCTCCTTCTCCATGAGCGCCCCCTCCCTGATGAGCTCATAGTTCCCAATATCCAGGGCAATATCCTCGAAACGGTTCTGAATCTGCCCAAGGAGGGCTGTTTCATTGCCCTTGACCGCATCCTGCGAAGACAGCAGCCACGCATCCCAATCGATGACCTTGGTCATGACATCGAACTTTTCAGAGGGTTCCTCACCGAATTGGACCTCGGTCCCCTCTCCCTCTTCGAGAACAAGCTCACTGCTCTTCCCCTGAACAGCAACGCTGCCTTCCTCAATGAGTACGATGGTCGACCCATCATACCCCGATCCGACCTCTAGAACAGTCCCTCGAATGGCCAGGTTGACTGTCTGTGTCTGTATGTCAGGTTCCGCTTCACCCGATTTACCGAGCTTGAATTTCATCCTGCCCAGAAAAAGCATAAAGGTGGAGCGTTTCTCACCCTTCTCATATCTTTCCGATATGGTGAAATTCGCATTCTCTGAAATGTAGATCTCACTCCCGCCGTCGAACAGAATCGCCTCGCTGTTCATGCCGGTTTCAATCATATCGCCCGAAACGAGATTCATACCCACCTCGAGGTCCTGCCAGTCTTCCTTGAGGTGACGGTAATTCACGTCGCCGGATACAAAATCAACCTCCACAGCTGCCGTCATGAGGGGCGCTGTTAGGGAAAAAAGAAACATAACACAGAGAGAAAGGAATCTTTTCATCACCGGACCTCCACCTGCTGTATTCATACAATCGGCATCATGCGATACAGAGATCGCCACTGTGCACAGATTCACAACTACTGGATATTATAATCAAAGCATTTTCTGCCAGCAAGGAAAAGAGATAGGTCATGCAGGTTGAGAATTCTCACTTCACGCTATATATTGTACAATATATCCCCGAAAAGAGGATTTTCATGAAAAAGATACTCATTGTTCTGTGCTAGGATCGACAGATTTTACCTGCCCCACCCGCCTCATTGCCCGGCTCTGCGTAAAGTACAACATGTGGATGATCAGTGATGAGACCTATCGCGAGCTTCTCTACACCGGGAGCGAGACGTCCAGCATCTGGGGAATTACCGATGACCGTGTACCCGGTATCGAAGGCCGCAGAATCAGCATCGAGACGGCCTCAAAGGTGTGGAACGCCTGCGGCCTGCGCATAGGGGCGCTGGTGACCGATAATCCCGAATTCCACGAAAAATCGGTTGCCGAGTATACGGCAAATCTCTGTGCCAATGCGATCGGACAGTACATATTCGGGTCCCTCGCCCATGAAACGCATGAAGACCTTCGCCGCTGGTATCAGAAACAGCGGGACTATTACAGTGCCATACTGAGCTCGGTAAACGAGGAGCTCACAGCTCAAATGCCGGGCATTATCGTCTCGAGCCCTTCGGCTTCCATCTACTCGGTGGTTGACATGAGAAATATCGCGGGCGAGGAGTTTGATGCCCGAGATTTCGCCATGTACTGTGCGCGGGAAGGCAGTGTTGAGTTCCAGGGAGAAAAACTCACCCTGCTC
>JAGLSF010000229.1 GCA_023136305.1 Spirochaetota bacterium | reverse complement strand
TGCTCGGCCTGCCGCTCACTTTCATACTCTCAAATACCTTCCTGGGCGAGAGATTCAACTGGTTCCTCGTTGCCGGTTCGGCACTTATCTTTATCTCTGGCTATCTCATAGCATCTGCGAGAAGGGACTAAACTGTGTATCAACGTGAGTACGGTATGCGTTTCATCGGCGATTTCCACATACATTCCCACTTTTCAATTGCCACGAGCAAGAACCTTGTGCCCGAGCAGCTCGAGTACTGGGCGAAACTGAAGGGCATCAACGTTGTTGGAACCGGAGATTTCACCCACCCTGCATGGCTCGAGGAGCTCAAGGACAAGCTGAAACCTGCAGAACCCGGGCTGTATGCTCTCAAGGACGAGCTCGGTGTACAACCTGTGGCAGGCATTACCCCTCCAGAGGCAGAGGTTCGGTTTATGCTCACTGCAGAGATCAGCACTATATACAAGAAGGACGGTAAGGTCAGGAAGGTACACAACCTCATCTTTGCCCCTGACTTCCAGACGGTTGAGAAGATACAGGGCAGGTTGTCGAAGATAGGAAACATAACTTCGGACGGCAGGCCCATACTGGGGTTTGATTCGCGGGACCTGCTCGAGCTTGTTCTTGAATGCTCCGACCGCTGTTTTTTCGTTCCCTCCCACATCTGGACGCCCTGGTTTTCTGCTCTTGGTGCGAAGTCAGGTTTTGATTCCATCGATGCATGCTACGGTGACCTGTCTGAGCACATCTTCGCCATTGAAACGGGGCTTTCTTCTGATCCTCCCATGAACTGGCTCTGCAGTTTTCTCGACCGGTTCACCATAATTTCCAATTCTGACGCTCACTCCCCTGAAAAGCTAGGCCGTGAGGCAAACCTGTTTGACACTGCGCTCGACTACGATTCAATAATCGGTGCATTAAAGGATGGAGGGGAGGGCTTCAGGGGGACGGTGGAGTTTTTTCCCCAGGAGGGCAAGTACCACTACGATGGCCATCGAAAATGCGGTGTAAGGTTGAATCCTCTCGAGTCACTCAGGAGTGATGGTCTCTGTCCCGAGTGCGGGAAAAAGCTAACGATCGGTGTGCTCAGCCGCGTCGCGCAGCTCGCAGACCGGGATGACCCCAGAGATAGACAGAACCGACACCCTTTTCACTCACTCATTCCGCTGAAGGAACTGCTGTCTGAGATTAACGGAGCAGGTGTGCAGTCGAAGAAGGTCAAAAGGTCCTATGATGAAATAGTTGGGAAGTGCGGGTCTGAGCTTGGGCTTCTCATCGATTGTCCGGTTGATGAAATCAGGTCTCTCGGGGGAGAACTGGTTGCCGAGGGAATAGATCGCATGCGATCGGGGAGGGTGCATATCGAAGAGGGGTATGACGGGGAGTACGGCAGGATACGGGTGTTCGGGGATAGAGAGATCGGCTCCTTCGGTCAGGAAGCATCCCTCTTTACCCTTGAGGCTGGTGCTTCAGCCCATGTCACGGACGATGCATCTGATGTGACCCAGGAAGCTTCTAGGGGCAGGAGCATGCCGCCACAGCAAGGGGGGTGGAATTTCTTCGACTTTGACATTCACGCATACAGGAAACTGCGGGGTGTATTGACGCAGGCCGGTCATGATGGGCCTTCGCTCTTCACACCTGTACTCACGTTGCCTAACCTGCTCGCGGAGCTCAACCCGGAACAGCAGAAGGCGGCGATGCACGCTAGAGGCCCTGCGCTGGTCCTTGCAGGTCCGGGTACAGGAAAGACGCGGGTGCTCACCGGTCGCGCCGCCTGTCTTATTCATGAAGGTGTCGATGCAGACGCCATCATTGCCGTCACCTTCAGCAACAGGGCGGCTGGAGAGATGCGAAAGCGCATTGCAGGTATCGTGACGGGGGAAGTGTCGGAGCGGAATCTTCACATCAGCACCTTTCATGCCTTCGGACTGGATATACTGAAGGGTAACCCTGCCTCTTTCGGCCGTACCGAGGGATTTGCCATTCTCGATGAAAAAGACAGAGGCCAGATCATCGCACAGATAGCTGACGTTGATCAGGGGGAAGGGGACACGATTCGTGCCGCAATATCCCGGGAAAAGAGGAGATGCGGGGAACAGAATGAGAGACCGGACCAGGAGCTCAGAAAAATACTTCATAGCTACGAAGAGACGCTCATGCAGCATAATGCCTTCGATCTTGACGATCTGATCTGCAAGCCGGTTTCCCTTTTCAGAGAATCACGGGATGTGCTGCAGGCCTACCGAGCGCGGTACAGGTACATGTTGATCGATGAGTACCAGGACATTAATCAGGCCCAGTACGAGCTGGTCAGGCTGCTCATGCCCGGTCCTGAGGCGAACCTCTTCGCCATCGGAGATCCCGATCAGGCAATCTACGGTTTTCGAGGTGCCGATGTAGGTTTCATCCATCGTTTTTTAGACGATTATCCCGGGGCCGCAGTGTACAGCCTGAAAAGGAGTTACCGGTGCAGCAGTTTCATTCTCAAGGCCTCCCAGGGGATGATGGGACGCTCCGAGGGTAAACCTGGATTTCTCGAAGGGTTGAGCAGCGGAATCAGGGTGAAGATAACCCAGCAGGCGTCTGACAGAAGTGAGGCCGAGTTTGTGGCGAGGACTATAGAGCGCATGATGGGGGGGCTGCGGTTCTTTTCCATGGACAGCGATATATCGGAGGGCAGCGCCGAGCAGGATATACAGAGTCTCTCCGATTTTGCCGTGCTCTGCAGAATAAGGGAGCAGATGCGGCCTGTGGTCGAAGCTTTCGAGAACCACACTATTCCGCATCAGGTGATCGGCACAACTCCCTTCTATCGTGAAGAGCCGGTGAGCTCTGTGATTGATCTGCTGAAGCTCAGTGTCATGCCTGCCAACACACTGCTTCGTGACAGGTTGATACAGAGGAGGGTGCTGAGTATCAACGGATCCCTGGCAAAGAGGTGGGATGGTTGGCTCGTGAAGGATGCTGCAGAGAGTTGTGCTGCACAATTCTTTCCTGAAGAAAGAATGAAGAAGGATAGGCCCTTTCAGAGACTCTTCGACCTGTGTGGGGAGTTCGGTACTGACATGCATGCATTCTTACAGTATATCGATCTCGGGGCAGGGACAGATGCGTACAGAAAAGGGCTCGAGCAGGCAACGCTTATGACCATACATGCCGCAAAGGGGCTCGAGTTCCCCTGCGTCTTTATCATCGGATGCGAGGACGGTGTGATCCCCTATACATTGTTCGCGAAGAGGCAGGCAGATGTAGATGAGGAACGGCGTCTCCTCTACGTGGGCATGACCCGTGCGCAGAAGTATCTCGTACTCAGCCATGTACGGAAAAGGTTCATGTTTGGCAAATCGTACAACCTTGGAAGGAGCCGATTTCTCGACACTATTGAGGAGGAGCTTCTCGATTTCTCACAGGCTGAATACACCCTGAAGCATAGAAAACCTGACAATCAGCTGGAACTGTTCTGAAGGTTATATTGCGTATTACTGTTTCATGGTGTTAAAAGTACCGGTACCGTAATTTTCATATGTCCCCTGGCCTTCATATTGACCGCTTGCCGAAGTGGTTCCACTGAGAATGCCGTAGCATTTAATCGAATTTTCATCTATAGATTCCCCCTCCTTATAGAGGAACAGGTAGTAGTTATACCCATCTTGGTCGGTTTGGAATTTTTTTGAAATGCTAATCTTGTAGTCCTCTTCACCGATAATACCACTTCCCGCGTAGTACTCAATATCTTCTTGCTCATAGTACCATGAAAATGTAACGGTGTAAGGCCCATCTCCCACAGCGAGAGGGGGATTGTCGGGTGTGGTTATCAAGGTCCAGGTTCCGTCCAGCTGTGCGCCGCCCCCACCCCCGCCGCAGGACAGCATCGAG
>JAGLSF010000228.1 GCA_023136305.1 Spirochaetota bacterium | reverse complement strand
TCGCTCTCAATCTTGTCGATGTATTCCGTGCCCTGATAGTAGCGTTCACCGGGATGACCCTCAGCATATCGATGGGTGAAATCAGAACCCGACAGCTTTCTCACCGTATTGGAGAGTATATTTTCAGAGGCAATGAGGTTTACCGTCCTCGATCTCCACTCATTCTGCTTTTTCACATAGTCATAGATGTTTCGTACGTATTTCTCGGGCATTCCCCCACTCCGCTTACTTCGATTTAAAAAAACGCCCCTGCCAATGTCCCAGCAGGGGCTTGGATGTATAATAGTATATATATGCTAGGATGGAAACAACAACCAGTAATTACCCTAGTCCTCCAGTGAAACACCCATGGATGTTGAGGGTGGCGTCACATCCACGTAGAACCGCAGGTTCACAGGGACTGATTCGTTTCCCAGCCTGTCCACCGCCTTGGCGCTGATGGCGTGACTGCCCTCTATCTGCACCCTGAAAGGCGCACTGTATACCGCGTAATCACTCCCATCCAGGGAAACCAGTATCTCCCGCACCCCCGAAATCTCATCATCTGCAGTTACCGTATACACGTTGTCCCTGTTCGTGTAATTCTCACCGCCCACTTGGGCGAAAGCGTCACGTGCCTCTACGGTTACATCGGGAGGTGTACTGTCGACGTATCCTGCAATGGTAAAAACGTCAGTTGCGTTTCCAACGTTGTCAACGGCATAGGCCGATGCCTCGTGGTATCCCTCCTCCTCTATCGCAACTGGTTCCGTGTACCTGCTGAAGGAACTGTCATCGAGCGATACATATACAACATCAACTCCCGAGAGCTCGTCCTCTGCCCAGAGTACAATTCTGCTCTGGCCGGTTATATACAGCTCATCATCATCGGTAAACGCCGGCCCGTTCACACTTACGAAACCGTCCGGCGGGGTGGCATCCACAATTACGGAGTAGAGTTTCTCACTGCTCACGTTGTCCGTCATATCAATTGCCCAGTACACGATGAGCTGCCTGCCCTCTTCGCTGAGCGTAATGGGATCATCATAGATCTCTATGCCAGCTCCATTTATACTGTAGCGTACCTCCTTCACGGACGATTCATCATCCTCAGCTGTGAGTACGAAAGTCGCTTCGAGCGGAACATAATCTATCTCGCCGTCATTATAGATTCGCTTGTCCTGGCCGAACAGAGCAGGTATTGCACCAATAACGAAGATCATCAGAATCACAGCAACAAGACCCTTCTTCATCTCTCCCCTCCTCAAATTTTTTGTTTTAGTGTACTCCATGGAATTTAATTGTCAACAAAAAGTGGATGCACTGATCGGAGAATTGAAACATGTTGCCGCCTATGGCAGTAATCATTACTATATCTGGAACTTCGTCAGGCCCCAAGGAGCTTGTCATGACCGTTACCGAGAAGATTCTAGCGGCCCATGCCGGTTTGGACAGGGTAAAGCCAGGTCAACTCATCGAGGCACAGTGTGATATGGCTCTGGCCAACGACATCACTGCTCCACTTGCCATACAGGAGTTTCAAAAGCTCGGTATAGACCGGGTATGGGACAGGGGGCGGATCGCCCTGGTCCCGGACCATTTCACGCCCAACAAGGACATCAAATCGGCCGAGCAGGCACGCTACGTACGTGAGTTTGCACGGGGCATGGGTATCGTTCACTACTTCGAGGTGGGGGAAATGGGCATCGAGCATGCCCTCCTGCCTGAGAAGGGACTCGTCATCCCCGGTGACCTCGTGATAGGCGCAGACTCGCACACCTGTACCTACGGTGCCCTCGGCGCCTTTTCAACAGGTGTTGGAAGCACAGACCTGGCCTGCGCCATGGCCACGGGAAAGGCATGGTTCAGGGTTCCCGAATCTATCAGGTTCACCCTCAAGGGCTCTCTATCGAAATGGGTTAGCGGTAAGGATGTGATACTGAAAATCATCGGTGATATAGGTGTGGACGGTGCACGCTATATGTCCATGGAGTTCACCGGAGAGGGTATCGAGAAGCTTTCCATGGACAACCGCTTTACCATTGCCAACATGGTCATTGAGGCAGGCGCCAAGAACGGTATTTTCCCCGTTGATGAACAGACGAGGCGATATGTCGCTTCGTCCATGAAGGAAGGAAAGCGAAAAGACCAGTACCGGGTATTTGAAAGCGACCATGACGCCCCTTATGCGGGGGAGTACGAATATGTGCTCGATGACATCGAACCGCAGGTCGCCTACCCTCATCTCCCGGAGAACGTCAGGGGCATATCGGAGACAGATGAAATAAGGATCCATCAGGTAGTCATCGGCTCCTGCACCAACGGCAGGCTCGAAGACCTTCGCGTATGCGCTGAAATCCTGAAAGGCCACAGGGTACACAGGGAAGTCAGGCTGCTTATCTTTCCCGCAACACAGAAGATATACCTCGAGGCGCTCCGTGAGGGGTTGATCGAAACCATGGTGGAGGCCGGTGCTGCGGTTTCCACGCCGACATGCGGCCCCTGTCTCGGCGGCCACATGGGTGTACTCGCGAAGGGCGAAGTGGCCGTATCCACCACAAACCGGAACTTTGTCGGACGAATGGGGCACAAGGAGAGTGAGGTCTATCTTGCCTCACCAGCAGTTGCAGCTGCATCTGCAGTAACGGGAAAAATCTCCTCACCCGAAGAGGTCATGAAATAGAAGGGGCAGGCAATGTCATCCACATCGAATCTCAGCTTTGAAGGAAGGGTGTTCCTCTTCGGTAACAATGTCGATACCGATGTCATTATACCGGCTCGGTATCTCAACACAAAGGACCCGGCAGAACTGGCCAGCCACTGTATGGAGGACATAGACAGGGAGTTTGCAGGCAAGGTGCAGGAGGGCGATATCATTGTTGCCGGCGAAAATTTCGGCTGCGGGTCGTCGAGAGAACATGCACCGATAGCGATCAAAGCCAGCGGAGTGTCCTGCGTCATCGCCTCGTCTTTTGCCCGCATATTCTACAGGAATGCCATCAACATTGGCCTCCCCATTCTCGAGCTCAAGGATGCATCCTCGAAGGTGGGGGGGGGTGATACCGTTCAGGTCGATCTGCAGGCGGGAACTCTTATCAACAGGAGTACGGGTGAAACCTTTCAATCCGAACCCTTCCCCGCCTTCATGCAGGAGATCATCAATGCCGGCGGGCTTATTAACCGTGTAAAAATTCAGTTGGGGGGTACCGCGCAATGTACAGGATTGCCGTAATACCCGGAGATGGAACCGGTCCGGAGGTTGTTGCCGAAGGCATAAAAGCACTGGAAATGACAGCTTCCCTGTTCTCGATTCAATTCGAGTTCAAGGAGTTCGGCTTTGGAGGCGACCGTTATCTGCGCACCGGAGAGGTGCTGCCCGATGATGCGGTTGAAGAGCTTCGTACCTTCAACGCCATATATCTCGGTGCAATCGGCCATCCCGACGTCAGGCCCGGTATTCTTGAGAAGGGCATACTCCTCAACCTCAGGTTCTCTCTCGACCAGTACATCAACCTGCGGCCTGTGAAGCTTTACCCAAATGTGGAAACACCTCTGGCCGATAAGAAGCCCGAAGACATCGATTTCGTGGTGGTCAGGGAAAACACCGAGGGCCTCTACGCGGGTATCGGCGGGATTTTTAAGAAGGGAACGCCCGACGAAGTGGCCATTCAGGAGATGATCAATACCCGCAAGGGGGTGGAGCGATGCGTACGGTATGCTTTCGAGTACACGAAGAGACGAAAAAGGCGGCGCAAGCTCACACTCTGCGCAAAGACCAACGTGCTGACCTATGCGCATGATCTCTGGGACCGTGTGTTCCATGAAGTCGCTGAGGAGTATCCCGATATAGACGCGGATTACGCCCATGTTGACGCCATCACCATGTGGATGGTGAAGAA
>JAGLSF010000227.1 GCA_023136305.1 Spirochaetota bacterium | reverse complement strand
GGCATCCTGAACCAGATCTCCCAGGGGCTTGGCTTGTGCCCGTCGGGGGCCTTCTCGACCTTGGTCACCCAGATGGTGGCAACCACGAAGGCGATGATACCGATAAGTATATTCTGTATCATCTTGATGGTGACAGCTGCTTCCATGGCGAGGGGACCAATCATCTCGCCCGCTGCCGGAACGGCCCCGGTCGAGTCGACGGTCCCACCGATCCACGCACCGGCCATGAGTTCACTGAGTCCCAGGAGCCGCGCAAGAACGGGCATGGCAACCATCATGAGTACCGTGAATATGAGTGTCTGCCCCACGGCTATGGTGATGTAGTCTTCCTTGGCCTTGCATGCAGCGCCTGTTGCGATGGCAGCAGACACACCGCAGACGGAAGCGGCCGCCGATATGGGCAGGACAAGCTCACGCTCCATCTTCAATACTTTGAACCCGTACTGATACATGACAAAGAGCACGATGGGTGTGACAACCCATGCAATGACGATCCCGTAGGGTCCAAGGGCCAGGATTCTCGAGAAGAGTATCTCTGCACCGAGAACGACCAGCCCGGTTTTGATGTAGAGCTCGGTTCGCACAGCCCCCCCGAGCCACTTTGGAACCCCGACCGTGTTGGAGATGAGAAGCCCGATCGCCAGTGCCCAGAGCGGGTAGGACAGCCCCAGGCCCTTCAGCGCCTTCTGGCTGCCGATCCACATGCTGATCGTGGCAATGAGAAACACCACGAAAAAGGCGGGGACATAGGTCTTCACCTTTTCACCCATTATCTTCAGGGCGATAATGAATATAACTGTCAGGCCAATGTACATGATGAGGAAGTTGAGCAGGGACTGCCCGGTAAAAGCTTCGAATGGATTATTGGTCCATGTCGCTACTTTCGGCGCCTTGTACCAGACACCAATCACGCCTGCCGCGCAGAGTGCCAGAACGATGAAGCCGATCCAGCAGGCCCACCAATCCTCTTTTTTGTACAGGTTGGAATGATTAAACTGGGGTTTTGCTCTTTTCAAATCACTCCTCCTCCACTGCAGTTTTTATGTGCACATACTATCGGAAGCTGTACAATAAGTACAATAAATTAGTCTTATAGGGAGGAGTGGTACATAATGAATTGTTATTTGGGTGTTCCCTGCGTGTGTGTGCGTCTTTGCGTGGATGCAGTTTCCCTGTATGAGAAAATGGAGTGAGATTTAACCAGTGACCACTCAGAATGCCATGATGCTAATTCCAGCCCTGACGCCGAAGCCTGATAGATCGATCTCCTGATATACGGGTAAATCCACAGAGATGTCGTCCCTTTTCCGTTTCACCGTGGAACCGGTGTAGTAGCCTTCCACGAACAGCCAGGTGTCATTGCCCAGTTTTATGGAGGGTCCCACCCCTGCTACCCAGACAAACCCGCTGAAAAAGGCTCTGTCTGAAACGCCTGTCAATACGTTCTCTTCCTTGACCCAGAATATCTGATAACCGGCTCCGGCATGTCCGAATATGGCCAGTGGCCCGATGATTTGAATATTTGCCTTCACCTCGAGCATGAGCGGTACGGCAAAGGTCTTGTACAAAACATCCGTGGTGTAGAGTGTGGACTCCCAGGTTTCACCTGTCTCGGATGCAACTTCAGTCCTCTGTTCATAGCTCTTGAAGTAGACGTCGGTCCCGAAAGCCAGCGATACAAAATCATTAAAGGCGGTGCCGAAAGAGCCGCCGATTGCGAATCCTGCGTCAGCATCCTCAGGCCCGTAGTAGCTCACCCTGAGGGAAAGCTCTTTTCCCTTATCTGCAAATGCGGATGCTGAAACAATGAAAAAAGCGATGCAGATGTATATGACAAGCCAAAGTTTCCGTTTCATGTATCCCCCCTCTTATGTCGACTTCCGCCATCTACCAGAGGCACTCTCCCTAAAGGGACTCCTTCCCTCCGGTCAGTCGCCTCGCTTCACTCGGTCGCATGGCTTCGGTCATACCACAGAAGCGTGTAATATATATAAACCCCAAACGTCTATGAACTGTTACTAGTAAGTATTCCCCACTTTTTGGAGAATTTCTATTTTTTTTTCCATTTAAAGGATGGACTGATCTGTATGATTTTGGGGAAACTCACTTCATGTTGGTATTCACGACGGGTCCAAATATATTTTTATTTGTCTTTATCTGTAATAGAATGCTGTGTACGGTATACACTGATGAGGGAAAATTTAGGAGGATCTATGAACGAAACAAAACCCCGGGCAGCAAGAATCGATAGAGACTGGAAGGTTCTCTGCCAGGATATCGGGGTGCGGCTTGCCGGCACAGATGGAGAGGAGTGGGCTGCTCGGTACATACACGATGAGTTTGAGAAGACGGGGTGTGAGAACTGTCACATGGAGACCTTTCCATGCAGATCACGGAGGAAGACCGAGGTCCATGTCGAGGCGGATCTGGGGAAGGGGTGGCAGGAGGTGGAGTCAGCAGCTGTTACCGGTTCCTCCTCTACCGGTGGAACAGTTGAGGGAGAGGTGGTCTGGCTCGAGATGCCGGAGCATGCTCCACTGCTCGAACCCGATTCCCTGTCAGATCGGATCGCCATAATCTTCGGGGCGCTTCCCGAAGTTGTGGAGCACCATGTCCGCCTCGTGAAATCAAGACCCCTCGCCGTTGTGCATGTTGACCATCGGCTCCCCTTTGACTGGGCGAAAAACGACGGCACCTATCCTCTCTGGGTGAAGAAACACGGGTTTCCACCCACCGTGACCGTACCCTTTCGCGACGCCTGGTCCTGGCGAATGACGGACCGTATGCGGTTGAGGGTCCAGATGGAGATGGAGATGCTGGAGGGGGAATCCCAGAACGTGGTGGCGGAAATCCCCGGCAGCGACCCAGATCGTGGGGTGATGCTTATCGGCGCCCATCACGATTCACAGGCGGGGAATGTGGGGGCGGATGACAACGCTTCGGGGGTTGTGGCGATTCTTGAGCTTGCACGGATGCTGCAGGCACGGGACTTCAGGAGGACCATCCGGCTCGTGTCCTTCGGAACCGAGGAGCAGCTCTCGGTGGGGTCGGCCCGGTATGTGACCGATCATCGGGATGAGCTCGAGCACATCGATCTGATGATCAATTTCGACAGCATCGCCTCTCCCCTCGGGCATCATCAGCTCTTCTGTTCCGGCGGTGAGGACCTTGCGAACTATACGGTTGATCTGCTGCGTGGAAACGGTCTGCACGTGCAGCTCAAGCGGGAGGCTGTTCCCTTTGCCGACCACTTTCCCTTCACTGTATATGAAGTGCCCTCCCTCTGGTTCTTCAGGGAGAATTTCCCCGGAGGCCGCTGGCAGCATCACAGCGTGCACGATAATCTGGACAACGTTTCCACGAGCGTACTCATGGATGTTGTGTCCGCGGTCTGCGGGCTTGTTGAGGACGCGGCAATGAGGGGGGATTTGCCATTTGTGTGTGGACTTGATCCAAGTATTCGTGAAAAGACGTTGCTCTTCGCGAAAACGCTGTACGAGCTTCCTGAATGATTATCTGGAAGTTTTTATTATGGGGACATATCACTTCTTAATTCTATGATGGGTTTGGCTACTACAATTAGCGTGTTGAATTAAGAAGTGATATGTCCCCATTATTATCCACGATAACAGAGGTTATCTAGATAAAGTACGCTGTCACCTTAATTCTTATTTATGAATTTCTTCGTCTGGTGTAGCGCTCGACGAATCGGTAGGGATAGGGGAGTGGTATGGCGCTCTCCCGTTCCAGCCTGTCCATTTCATCCGGGCTGAGAGACCATCCCGCTGCTCCCATATTGTCCCTGAGCTGATCCATGGTCCGTGCGCCCAGTATGGGTGCGGTCATACCCGGCTGCTGCAAAAGCCAGTTCAGCGCAACCTG
>JAGLSF010000226.1 GCA_023136305.1 Spirochaetota bacterium | reverse complement strand
AAGGGCTTCGCGGCAGGCCTCGAAGGTCTTCTGTATGACGAGCTCTGCATCCTGCTCCACCCAGTTCGGCTTCGGGTATAAACAGGGGTATTCCCGGTAACCGCTGCCGAGAAGGTTTCCCCGCAGATCCACCACGAGCGCCTTTGCGCCGGTAGTTCCCACATCGATACCAACGAGATAATCGGACATGTGCGATTTCTTCCTCCCTTTCATCACGCTGAAGGATCAGGGCATATTGCTCAGCTGTCCCCCTCCACAACCGACACCTGAAATTATTGCTTCCGCGAGCTCCAGGTCTATAATGAATATGTCGAAAACATTTCCGCGCAGTACAGCCCTCGCTATTTCCGCCTTTCTCATGCCATAGGCGATGCCTACCACAGTGTGTATCCTGACTATCTCGGAAATCGGCAGGGCGATGACCCTGTCGTATATTTGGTTGGGCACATGTGCACCTTTCCTGTCGAGAAAGTCGAGGTTCACGTCTCCTACAACCCCCCTGCTCCTGAGATACTCGATCTCCTCATTGCTGATGAACCCGTACTTGACATATGAAGACTCGGGTCCCAGGTCACTGAAACTGAAGACGGCACATCTCAGACCCTTCAGCAGCTCAAAGATCTCTTTCGTGTTGCTGTCCTCCAGCAGCACCTCCTTGGTTTTTTTACTGTCGAGGATTGCAGGAGCATTGATCACATAACTGATGCCGCCGAATACATCGGCCAGGGATTTGGCTATTGAGTTTGTGTGGATTCCCCGCTCGATCCTGCCCAGGCCCCCGCATATGGGTACAACCTTGACATCGATCTGCTTCGGAGAGTCCATGAGGGCTATAACCTCCTTGAGCGTAATACCCCAGTTCACGCCGATGCTGTCGCCGTCCCTGAGAATACGATTCAGCACGCCCGTAAGGCTCGTCGCAAGTTCCTGAAATATCCCCTGTATGATGTCGTGGGTGGGAATAATGATGCACTCCTTCAGGCCGTAGCGTTTCTCGATGTGCCTCTCGAGTTCCTGATAACTCTCCTTGGAGTAGTGCACCTTGATCTCAACGATGTTCATCTCCCGTGCCTTTTTCAGGTACCTTGAGACCCTGACCCTGTTGATGTTGAACTTTTCCGCGATCTTGTCCTGATTCATGTCCTCCAGATAGTAGAGATGTGCGATCTTGGGGAGCAGTTTTTCCATCTCGAGTTCATTCATATGTTCAGCCTCGATTCCGATTCACATCTGCACGAGGTATTCCCGTGGATTTTCGATTATCTTCCTGAGATCCGCAAGGAACAGGGCACCCATAGCACCGTCAACCGCCCTGTGGTCACATGAGAGCGTTACCTTCATTCTCGTTCCCACAGCGAGGCTGCCCTCCCTCACCACGGGTATTTCCTTGATAGCTCCTGTAGTACATATCATAGCCTGGGGAGGATTGATGATCGAAAAGGACCCGTCCAGTCCGAAAAGCACCTCGAGGCGCTCATTGAAACACTCCTCGATTTCATAAGATCATCATCCCCTGCCTTCTGAACCCAGCAAAACCATTTTTTCCTCTAGCAGCTGTGCGTGGCACTCAAGGGCACGGGGAAAAATCCTGTGAGGAAACTTCTCACTCTCGTCTACCTCCGCCAGTGATGCCCGTAAACCGTTCATGAAGGCAGTGCGGGGTTCAGCACCGATATTGACTTTGGTGACCCCCCGGTCAATAGCCGCCTGCAGATCATTCGGCGGTATGCCGGAACCGCCATGCAGCACCAGGGGCACATCGACTCTCGAGCCTATTGCTGCCAGACGATCAAGGTCCAATCTGGGGTCTCTTTTATAGTAGCCATGTGCATTTCCGATAGCTACGGCCAGGGCATCTATCCCCGTATCTCTCACAAAAATTTCCGCTTCATGCTCATCAGTGTAGAATGCTTCATCCGGCTCAGAGCCGTCCTCTTCCCCCAGAACACCAATCTCACCTTCAATTGAAACACCGGCACTATGGGCAAACTCTGCAGCCCTGACCGTGAGTGCAATGTTTTCCTCTAGCGGGAGATGTGAACCATCGATCATGACACTTGTCGCTCCCAGTCTGATAGCCCTTTCAACAGCCTGTACATCCTTCGCATGATCTATGAAAATCGCCACAGGCACTGAGACAGCAGCAGCAAAGGAGACGCAGAGCTCGTAGAGCTGCCTCTCGCCTGCAAAATCAAGCTCCGGCTGCCAGAGAGAAATGATAACCGGTGAACGCATCTTCTCCGCGGTGAGGGTGATGTTCTTCGCTGAGTACACATCCCATGCATTGAAAGAGCCTATTGCGTATTTTCTCTCTTTTGCATCAGCGAGCATTTCCTGAAAGGTGCTGAGTGACATTGCAACCTGTTCCTCTTCTTCCTAAGATCAGGAAATAGAGACAGAAGTACACCTGACGCTGTGCATACCTTTCCCGGCATGCACAGCTTCTGCATTGGGTTATTCTGCAAGTGTCTCTTTGATGCCCCGAGCAACGCGCTCGGCGTTGGGCATGTTCTCCACCTCAAGCGGATGGGCCATGGGCGGCGGTACATCGTACCCTGACACGATTCTCACCGGGCACTTCATATCGCCAAAAGCTTTCCTGGTGATCTCATGGGAGATATGGCTCGAAAACCCTCCCGTGTAGGGCGCCTGTGTAACGATCATCGCCCGGCCCGTCTTCTTCACCGACTTCGTGATTGTTTCCACGTCGAGCGGTACGAGCGTCCTAGGGTCAACAATCTCCACATCGATACCCTCCTGTGTGAGCAGCTCCGCAGCTTCCTTGGTGATGTTCACCATCTGCGAGTAGGCAACCACCGTGATGTCCTTGCCTTCCCTGACCACATTCGCCTGTCCGAAGGGAATGGTGTATTCCTCTTCTGGAACAACGTTTTTCTCCAGGTACACCCATTGATGCTCGATGACGCACACCGGATTGTCATCCCTGATCGCTGTTTTCAGAAGACCCTTCAGGTCATAGGGATTGGAGGGAATGGCTACCTTGAGTCCGGGGAATTGCGTGACAATGGACTCGAGGCTCTGTGCATGCTGCCCCGCGTATCCCTTGCCGCCGCCGATGGTGGTACGGATGGTGAGAGGTATATCCGACTGCCCACCGAACATGTACCTGGTCTTGGCCGCCTGATTTCCCACCTGGTCCATGGCCATGAGGATGAAGTCGATGTACATGAGCTCCACAACCGGCCGCAGGCCCGCCATGGCCGCGCCAACCCCTGTTCCAATGATAGCCGCTTCGGATATGGGAGCATTGAAGATGCGCTCCCCACCGAAGGTGTCGTACAGCCCCAGAGTTGCGTTGTAGGCCCCGCCGTAGGCGGCAACATCCTCGCCCCAGACCACCACTCTGCGGTCCCTCATCATCTCCTCCTTGAGAGCCTCGAGCACCGCATGCCTGCCGAGCAGCATGCCGTCGCTGTCCCTCTTGATTCTGCGGAAGGGTTTGAGTATGGTTTTTGTCCTGTACTCGTCTCCGACATTGTCTGAAGTTGTATCGGCATACAGGCCCCACTCCATGTCCTTGATCTCGGGAAACCTGCTCTTCGTGGCTATCATGGTGAGTTCCTTGAGCTTCTCCCGCATCTCATCGAACATCTGATCCGCATCCGCCACGGTGATGATGTCATTGACCTCGAGCTCTCTCTTGTACCAATCCACCGGGTCGTGGCTCTGCCAGGCTTCGGTTTCCCTGTTCGTCCTGTATGAGGTTCCCTTGTCCTTGAAGTTGTGGCCCCAGAAACGGTAGGTGTTGGCCTCGATGAACACCGGCCCCTCACCGTTGAGGCAGAGCTCCTTGGCTCGCCTGACAGCGTCGCGAACGGTGAGAATATTCATACCGCAGATCGTCTCAGCATGCATGGCCACGTCGTTGTAGGCAGC
>JAGLSF010000225.1 GCA_023136305.1 Spirochaetota bacterium | reverse complement strand
ATGCTGTTGAAGTGAGCGAGGAGAAGGATATAGCCATATTCGGATTGACGGCCGGCAATCTCAGCGTTCCCAGCGAGGTGCTCACCTACGCCGAATCTTCCATAGCCAACGAGTTCATCCAGCTGAAGCGCTTCAATGTGCTCGGGTATGAAAACTACAGGCTCGAGGCCGGGGATGTTGAAGAGTTTATTGAGCGGGTGCGGGAACTTCAGGCGGAGAAGGCAAAGGAGGAGGGGACCTACGATGAGAAGTTCGGTACAGTGGTCATCAAGGGAGAGGATTTCGACCGCATCGTGGGATCGGTGCTCATCGTCATTCCCTCCGTAGCCGAGTATCGTGAGACCAGGGTACAGGTCCCGATCATCACCGAAGACACCATCTACTACATTTACAACTATGATGTGAACATCGCCATAGACCTGACCTTTGTCAATGTCCGTACGGGCACGAGGGAGGAGTCGCTGCGCATCAGCGGTTCAGCGCAGCAGCAGGACATGCGCAAGGCTGCAAGTCAGGCGGTGAATAATGCGGTTTCCAATCTTGGGCACAGGCTGAAACAGATAGAGACCTTTAAGATAAAGTCCGGTGTGGTCAGGATGCAGGGCGACAGAGTGTTCTTCGAGCTCGGTTCTGATATCGGTGTAAAGCCGGGTCACGAGTATGAGGTGCTCACCAAGCAGGAGATCGGGCGCACGGGCCGCATCACGCAGATTCCCACGGGTCTTGTCAGGGTCAGGACGGCCTATCCCGATCTGAGCGAGGCGCAGATCGTCTATCAGAAGGAGCGCATCACCGAGGGTGATCAGCTCGTGGAGGTGGCGAAGCTCGGCATGGGGCTGGTTTTCTACCTGGGTGCCATGCAGGTGGATATTCCTGACATGGACTATGATATCTATGTTATTGGGGATGGTGCTGCATGGCCAACCAATGACCACTACTATATGGATTTTAATCAGCCGGCAAAGCACTGGGTACCGGCGCTCGGTATATCTGTGGAGTATGCCCTGGGGTATCGATTTCAGGGGCTTGCTGATTTTCAGGCTGTTCCTACAGGGAGCATGTGGGGGTTCATCGGCGAGTTCGGTGTGGGATCACGTTTCTTCAAGAGACGGTTCGACCTGCAGCTCAAGGCACTCCTCGGGCTCATGTACATCACCTCCTTCGGGCAGGAGTTGGGGAGAGGACCGGGCAACCCTGACCACCTCGATATTGCGGAGGAGAGAATCGATTATGATCAGGACCCCACCATGACCATATACGGATTTTCCTTCGGCGCCAAGATGGGGGCATCGCTGAATTACAGGATCGGAAGGGGCAGTTCATTCCGCCTGGGCGTGAATTACCGGGCCTACACACCCATCGAGGATTGGAGCATCACCATTGAGGAGACCTCGGGCAGCAGCAAGAGCTCGGTGGATCTCACCAGCGACAGCGAAAACATTGCCGGGGAAGGCCTGAAACGGGTGAGTATATCGGGGTTTGAGTTCATCGGCGGTATAACCATACTCTTCTAAATTATAAATTATGGTGACGCTCACTTTTCGATAAAAAGTGAAAACTTACTTAAGTGCCAAAGTGAGCTGTCACCTTAAGTATCATAATTAAGTGATGTGTCCCCATTATTCTTGTGCTATATTGTATTGTGAAGTATAAACGTTTGGGGCCTCTGCTCGGACCGGCTCTGTGATACCGGTTCAGCAACATCCTGGGAATTCTGCATCTAATTCGAGTAACACGAAAATGCAGTAATAACATTACAGTAAGTAGACAGAGGGAGCAATACCATGAAAATGAAGAGCATTCTGGCAGTTGGTGTTCTTTTTATTGCTGTAGCCATGTTCCTGATATCCGGATGCGCAGGGAGCTCTGTCAAGACTGGCGGTTCGATTGATGGTCCGCGAATCGTACAGAGCGGTGTGGGAAAGGCAAAGGATTTCGACGATGCGTTGACACTGGCCTTTCGTGATGCACTGAGGAAGGTTGTCGTGGGGCTCGTGGGCGAGGAGGTTGAAGCTGCGAACAAGGACACGCTCGACGCCTACATGTACGGCATCACCGAGAGCTTCATATCATCCTATGAGGTGACTGACAAGGTGAAGTCGGGGAAGCAGACGGTTGTCTATACCCGGGTCGCCTTTGACAAGAACAAGGTGGAGGAGAGTCTCAGGACACTGGAAATTCCCATACTGATGGTTGAGGAGGAGAGGGACTACTCTGAGTCACCCTTTGCGCCCCTCATCAATGAGGCCATAGACAATCTCACGTATCTCGTCTATTTCGAACCGGAGAAGAAGAATATTGAGGACGAGTATGCACGTCTCAGCGTCAATCGGGTGAACAACTATCTGGCCAACAAGGGATACGAGTACATCGAGCTAGAGAGGATTGTGAAGATCAAGGATGAGTATCTGAAACTCTACGAGGAGACTGCGGGTGCGGTGAGCGTCGTGCAGCTTATTGCCCAGGCATTGAATGCGGATATCTATATCGTTGCCGATGGCATTGTGGAGAATGCCGGAACGGAAGGGGATATACACTTCGCATCTGCCTCCATAGACCTCAAGGCATTCGAGAGTGCCACAGCCAGGGGGCTCGGCACCGAGACAGGATACTCGGGAAAGCTCGGCCTCGCGAGCGGCATGGATGCGGCGAAGCGCAAGTGCGTCGAGGTGGCGGTGGAGAATGCCACAGAACCCGTGATCGGCCTCTCGCGTGCATACATGATCAAGGCGTTCGAGGACGGCATACGCTACGAGGTGGTGGTGCAGGGTGTCATGAGTTACGATTTGATCAGGGTGTTCGCAGATGCGGTGCGGGAGACGATAAACTTCAGGCGGATGAAAGAGGTTTCCGCAGCAGAGGGCATGGCCAAGTACTATATCTACTACATGGGGAGGAAGAACGAACTCATCGATGAGGTCATGAACAACCTGCTGAACGAGGATGGTTTCGAGAACTTTGCGGTATTGGTTTCACGGGGCAACGCGGTCATATTTGGTATCGCTGAGTAAATACCCTAAATACCGATGCCGTGGTGTGCAGATACATTCTTGACATGGAGGTGTAAAAACTATGAAGAAGAGAAAGACTATTGTCACCATTGTCATAGCAGCTCTCCTTCTGGCGATCTTCGCACTGTCGTCCTGTTCGAGGAAGAGCGTCATTGATGTGAAGGAACCGAAGAAGAGAAATGTGGGCGAGGAGTTCGTAGTCCAGAGCAACCCTGATAAGGAGCCCAGGTGGACCAAGGACGATGAGTTCGAGGTCAAGAGGGAGCAGAGGGAGAAGGTCATCTACGTCATTGCGGAGGCGTCCGATCAGAAGGACAAGCGTGCCGGTGAGCGTCTCGCTGAGGCAGAGCTGAGGAGAAAGATCGCCGAAGGCATTGAAACCCTTGTGCAGTCCCAGTTCCAGGATGCCATGTCAGGGACCCAGGACACCTACAAGGAGGCCTTTGAGAGCTACCTGGTCGTGGTCGCCGAAAATGTCTCGGTGGTCGGCCTCATCGTTACAGACACCTACTGGGAAAAAATTCAGCGTATAAAATCGGTGGAGGAGGTGGAGTACTACTACCGGGTTATAAAGCGCGGCAAGATGCCCTATAAGAACTACGTGACTGCGCGTGACCAGGCCTGGCAGGACGTGATCGACCGGGTCACCACCGACCAGGAACGTGAGGAGATGCAGCGCCTCATTGCAGAGATGAAGACCTGGGACGACGTGTAGAAGGAAACGGAAAAAACCATGTTTCACCGTGACATGAAAAGGTGGGTTTGCCTATTTGTAAGTGTTCTCCTTTGCACGGGGCTCTTCCTGTCCGGATGCGCTACCGGAGGTGGTGCCGGCAAGGTCGCGATTGCCCCCGAGCGTGTGTACACCTCACACAAAAAGGTTCCCTCCTGGGTAACAGACATACCGGAGGAGAAGCGCTACTTCTACTACGTCGG
>JAGLSF010000224.1 GCA_023136305.1 Spirochaetota bacterium | reverse complement strand
GTCGGATTTCTTTTTTCTGAGCGCATCGTCACGGGTATAAATGACATCCTATCCATTGAAATCGATGAGGAGAGAAGCCTGGCTCGAGTCGAAGCAGGAAAGACACACTCCATCCTTACCGGCACAGAGACGGCCCGGTTCATTACACCCGGCTGTTTCTTCGGCACCACATCCATCACCGGTAAGGAAAAAATCGAATCCCCTCTTCATGTCGGTAGCGCTCAGATCCTCGATCTCGTGACACAGGCCGCAAGGAAGTCCCATATCTACCGTACAACCGGAGGTGTACACAGCGCTGCACTCTGTTCACCCGATGACATACTGATCTTCAGGGAGGACATCGGGCGGCACAATGCGATTGATAAGGTGATCGGACACAGTATGCTCAAGGGGATTGTTCCGGACGATCACATACTCATCACCAGCGGACGTATCTCATCCGCCGTAATCGGCAAGATCATCAATGCACGCATTCCGGTCATCGTTTCAAGCTCAGCACCAACAACAGAGGCGACAAAACTGGCAGAAGCTTTTGGCATCACCCTTGTGGGATTTGCACGGGGAAAGAGAATGAATGTATACACGGGGGAAGAACGAATCACCAGCCTCAGGTAAAGAGATTCCTCGACCTGCACTCCTCGAGGAAGCGACCGTAAATATCATCATAGACAGTTGAGCTCTCCTTGTCCGGTTCCACCACAGTCTCAATGTTCACCATGTGATCGATCGCCTCGGTGATGCTTTTGAAGTGCACACCGCTGGCGGCGATAATTGCCGCCCCGAAGGCAGCCTCCACCTCTCTGGCCCTGCACACGTTCTTTTTCAAAATATCGGCGCGTATGTGCAACCAGGGGTCGCTGTATGCACCGCCGCCCATGGTGTATACACGCTCACCCATGGGATAGCCAATGCATTCGATCTTCTCGTATATCATGCGCTCGACAAAGGCAACGCCTTCGAGAAAGCCCTTGAAGAGTGCCAGAGGGCTCGAAATTTTGCAGTTCATGAATCCCACGGCATCCATGTTGAGAAAAGGGAATTTTTCACTTCTCCTCGCAAGGGGATAAATAAGGCTTCCCGTAGGAGCCATACCCGCAATCCCTCTGTCGTACTCCTCGAGCCTGTCTCCAAAAAACAGCCGCACCGCCTCGCCACCCGTATTACTTGCAGCACCGGGCAGCCAGTAGCCCTCCGGATGCCGGTGGGCGTAGAGCAAGCCCTCGGGATCAACGAGAAATTCCGAGGCAATACCCCGAATGCCGAGTACCGTACCGACCGTTGTATTCCAGTCACCTATACGCTCCGCACCACTCGAGTAGAAACTCGTTGTTGAATCTGTCGCGCCGGCCACCACGGGGACTGCATGGTGTATGCCGATTTCTTCACGAAGCTCCCTGCTGAGCTCACCGAATACCTCGCCGGTTTTCACCACCACGGGCAGTTTTTCCTGAGGTATTCCGAGCACCCCGCTGATGGCAGGAGGCCAGCGAAAATGCTCGAGATCGTAGCCGGTTTTTACGGCATTGGAGAAATCGGTGGTCCTGAAATCACCAGAAATCAACCCCTTGATATAATCAGCCGCATGAATAAAGGTGTGGGTTTTTTCAAACAGATCCGGAAGGTTGTTCCTGATCCAGAGTATCTTCGATAGTGCAAATGAAGGCTTAACGCTTATTCCCGTCTTTTCAGTAATGTTGCGTGATTCCTCCTGTGCACGTACGTCATTGTGCAGGAGGGCATTGTATAGAGGCTGCCCCTTTCTATCAACCGGAATGATGGTGCCCGACGTGGAGTCCACGGTAACCGCGCGGAGCTCATAATCCCCCTCTGTCTTCAAGGCCCTGTGGAGAAATGTCATGAGAACCGAACGCCAGAAATGGGGGTCCTGTTCGGAAATCTTCTCGTCATCCGAGGGTACCGTGCTGTCAAGTATGTTTTCCGAATGTACAGAGAGTATGGTTCCCTTTTCATCGGCAAGTATGACCCGTATGCCTGTTGTGCCGAGGTCGATCCCCGCAAATGCAGCTCTCATCTAGTACACCCTGTATCTCTGTTTCTTCTGTCTCTTTTCAAAGATCTTGATGAACGCCAGGCCGAAGATGAACCCTCCGATATGGGCAAACCACGCAACATTGCTCAGGGGACCGAGGAGACTGTACAAAACCTGCATGAAAAACCAGATACCGATGAAAGCAGCTGCAGGAACATTGATGATCGTCACGAAGATGAATATGAACATAAGGGTGCGCACACGCGCACGTGGAAATTTCAATACATAAGCGCCGAGCACAGCAGAAACCGCGCCGCTTGCGCCTATAATCGGAATCGTTGAATCCGCGGTTAATAGAACCTGCAGGAGTGCAGCCGCAACACCGCCGAGAAGATAGAAAAATATAAATCGATAATGGCCGACGATGTCCTCGATGTTGTTCCCGAAAATCCAGAGAAACCACATGTTCCCCAAAAGATGCAGGAGGCCGCCGTGCAGAAACTGCGATGTGATAAGTGTGATATAAGGCCCGCCTATGACCTTCGGGTTCAGGTCGACCACATTCACGATCTCAAAGGGCACCACGCCGAACTTCGTCGCCATGAGTGCCCTGTAGTAGCGGCCTCCTGCAAGATGGATGAAGAATATAAGACAGTTGAGAATGATCATGAGCAGCGTCATATATGAGAACTGCTTCGTTGGGTTCTCGTCCTTCAATGGAAAAAACATACAGACTACTCCTTTGTGCTATTCCTCTTTGATATTTCTCGCGGAGCGACCAACGGGAGTCCCCCTGGGACGAGAAAAGCTTTAATACTGTGCAGCGCGGCAGAATGCCGTGCTGTGCTATACCTCAGCCTGTTCATCCTCATAGCGAACGGCCGCCTCCCTGCCCCGCTTTTCATCCACGAAGAGCAGTATCACGAGTCCCACGATGAAATAGAATATGGTTGACAGGATGGCGAGGCGGTTTGATCTGAAAAGGTATGACAGGAGTCCGAATGAGAGTATCCCAAGAATGGCCGAAAACTTGCCGGCAAATCCCCAGAAGCCAAAAAACTCGGCACTCTTCGATTTGGGGGAGAAGAGGCCTACCAGGGCCCGGGCCGAAGACTGGCTCGCCCCCATGGCAATCCCGGCAAGATTGGCAACGATCCAGAACAGCTTCTGTGTATGAATGAAAAAGGCGATGATAACGGTAACCACCCAGATGATCAGCGTTACAATAACAGTTCTTTTCAATCCTATACGATCTCCCAGGAGGCCAAAGAGAAGGGCCCCAATTATCGCGGTGATATTGACCACAATGATGAGGAGTATAGTCATAGCTGGTGTAAATCCAAGCTCCTTCTGCGCATAGATAGAAGCAAATGAAATCACCACCATAATACCGGCATAGAAGAAGAAAAGGGCGATAAGAAACTTTGCCAGCTCCTTGAAATTGCCCATATTCCTCCATGTTGCGCCGAGCCTGTGAAAGGCCATTTTGAAGTATCCATTTCCCCTGTCGGAAACGACATCCCTTCTCCTCTCCCTGACCCAGAGAAATGTGGGGATTGCCGCTGCACCGAAGAAGAGAGCGGTTACCAGAGCACTCAGACGGATGGGCAGTGTTTCATCACCCGGAGGTTTATAGAGGGAAATAATCAGAAGGCAGATCACCAGTGACAGAAGGCCGCCCACATACCCGAAACTCCATGCGTAGCCGGAAATCCTGCCCATCTCGTTTTCATCGGCTATGTCGGGGAGAAAACTGGAGACAAAGTTCTCGCTTGCAGAATACCCCACATTTGAAAGAATGACGAACACCATTGCCATGAGCACATACCCGGGCTTCACGAAAAAGATCAGCGCAGTAAAGATCACGCAGAGAAGATAGGTGACGAAAAGGAAGCGCTTCTTGCGTCCCGTCTGGTCTGCCATGGCACCAAATACAGGTCCGAAAATCATGACGAGAAAATATGAGATCGAAAGAGAAATGGCCCAGAGAAGTTCTCCCCT
>JAGLSF010000223.1 GCA_023136305.1 Spirochaetota bacterium | reverse complement strand
TGTCCATACAGAGATCCTTATCGGAACAGTGACCACTATCGGACGCGCACCGGTCATATCCGTAGAGAAGCCCGTCCCGGTCTCTGAATTTACCCGTCATCGCTCTGGCGTAGGGGTCCATGAGAAGCTTGTGGGGATTGAACCGCAAACCGCTGGAAGGATCGTAAGGCCCGGTGACCTTGTACCCGTAGAGCTGACCGGGGTTCACATCCCTCATGAGGATGTGCCATATGTCAGTTTCAGTACTGCGCTTGAGCTCAATGATGTCCGTGTGGTCAGTGTCGAGGCTGTCGAAGAGAAGAAGGAACACCTGCTCAGCATGGGCTGAGTATAGAGAGAAGTTGACACCCTCCCCAAGCGGGGTAGCACCGAGCAACTTGTCAGAACCGGGACTCAGTTCCTTTCGGGTATTATTCCGGAGTGGCTGCTCCATCCAGTCTCTTCCGTCCATCACTCTCGCCACTTGATGAGCTCTGGATGGAGCTCGCGCACATCCCCATCGGCGGGAACGATTCGTATACCGAAGCTCTGCACCCCCGAAGATTTCAGTGAAATGCTACCCACATACTTACCGACCTTGTCCTTGTACTTCTCTACAAAACGGAGGCTGGATGTGGCGCACTCTTCGTCTTCCTGAAGCAGATAAAACAATTCCACATCGAGCAATACGGGATCTGCATCGTCCAGATACACATAACACTCGACATTGATGTGGTCGTCAGTGAAGAGAATCTCTTTCTTGTCCACATCGGTGAACACATCCTTTATATATACCCTGTTCCATACGGACTGCACCTTCTGCACATTGTCGATAATCTTTCGAAGCCGCTTCTGATTGTCGGCAAGAAGCGATGCCCTCTTCGCAATAGCGGGTAGATAGCTTCCCCTGCTGTACTCTTCGAGCATGCGGTTGATGTTGAAGTCCCGAAATACCGTGTGGATGGACTCCTTCATCATGGCAACCCATTCCCGGGGAATTTCATGCTCATCACGGTCATAGAATTTGGTCGCTATCTCCTCCTCGAGAAGATCGTATATCTGATTGGATTCGATTATGTCCCTCATCTCCGGGTTGTCGTGCAGTTTTGCCGATTTAATCTCCCATCCGTTTTTTCCGTTGTAGCATTCGGGCCACCATCCATCCATGATGCTGAAATTCAGGACCCCGTTCATACCCGCCTTCATGCCGGATGTACCTGAAGCCTCATAGGGCTTGAGCGGGGTATTGAGCCACACATCGACACCCTGCACAAGGTGAGATGCTACACTCCGGTTGTAGTTTTCGACGAAGACCACACGGTCCTCAACTTCATATTCACGAGCAAAATCGATAATCTCCTTGATCATGTCCTTGCCCGTGGCGTCCGCCGGATGAGCTTTGCCGCTGAATATGAGCTGTACCGGCCGGTCTGGATTGGTCAGGATGTTCTTGAGCCTGTCCCGGTCCCTGAGCACAAGATTCGGTCGCTTGTAGGCTGTAAAACGCCGCGCGAAACCGACGGTCAGAAAGTGTGGGTTCAGAATCTCACGCAGCTTCTTGATCTTCACGGGAGAATAACCCCGCTCAGCATAATGGGTCTCCATGGCAGTGCGCAGGAAGGCAATCATCTCGCGCTTGCGCTTTGTATGAGCCTCCCACACTTCCTCATCCGGCATCTTCATTATTTTGGAAAGCTGTCTGTCACCGCCACCCAACATATGATAATCGGGTCCGAGATAGCGCTCGAGCAGATACCGCATGTGCTCCGAAAGCCAGGAATGATGCACCCCGTTGGTAATATGCCTGATGGGAATCTCGCACTTCAGACGCCGCGGAAAGAGGCCCTGCCACATGCCCTTCGAAACTTCTGCATGAATCTTTGAAACCCCGTTTATGTATGCAGCGCACCGTATGGCAAAGGCGGGGAGCCAGAAGGTTTTATTGTCGTGCAGCATGCCGAGCTTGAGAACCCTCTCCAGAGGCACATCCAGATCGGCAATCTTGTCCTTCAGGTATTTCTCCACCGTGTCGGTGGGGAAACTCTCATTCCCCGCCTCAACCGGTGTGTGGGTCGTAAACACTGTTGTACTTTTAATAAGGGCGTGGGCCTGCTCAAAACTGTACCCCTTGTCGAGCATGAGATTTCGCAGGCGCTGAATGAGGAGGAAGGCTGAGTGCCCCTCATTGAGGTGGAATACATCGGGTTTCACCTGAATGGCCTCAAGTGCATTCATGCCTCCGAATCCCAGCAAGAGTTCCTGCAGGAGCCGCACATCCCTCCTGGCATCGTATAGATATTCGGTAATTCTTCTGTACTCGGGCGGGTTGTCCTCGAGATTGGTGTCGAGGAGCAAGAGCTTTACTCTTCCCACATTGACGAACCACACCTTTATCTTGATCGTCGTATCGAGTATTTTGAGATCAACATAGATCGACTCACCATTGATCGTGTTCAGCTCCTTCACAGGCATGTGATACACGTTGTTGTCGATGTACTCCTCTTCCTGGAAGCCGTTTATGTTGATCTTCTGATAAAAGTAACCGTAACGGTAAAAAAGCCCGACGCCGATTATGGGTAATCCCAGATCCGACGCGCCCTTCATGTGGTCTCCCGAAAGCATGCCCAGGCCGCCCGCATATATGGGTACGGACTGATGGAGCCCGTACTCCATGGAAAAATAGGCGATGACCTTATCCTTGAACATCTCGCGAAACTCGGTCGACGTATCTGCGTAGCGTTCGTAGCGCTTCCATATCCTGTCAAGGTCGTGGAGGAAGCCCTCATCCTTTGACAGCTCTTCCAGCCGTTCCAGCGGCACGGAGTAGAGAAACCGAACAGGGTTCTTGCTTAATTGTCTGAAAAGACCCGGGTCAATTCTGTAAAAGAGCTGCAGAGCCTCAGTATCCCACAGGGACCAGAGATTGTATGCAAAGTAGAAAAGCCGTCTGAGCTGCTCGGGATATCTGGGATAGACGAAAATGTTTCTCAGCGTCATTTCTTTTCCTGTATTTAAGGCCAACGATGGGCCAATCTTCTACAAAATAAGCAGCCTATACGTTTGGAATTATGAAAGGTTCAGCTCCAGGGCCGTGAGCACATTGATATACCGCATGTAGGCATCTTCCGGTGAATGGTACGGCGAGAAGTGCCTGTGCACCTCTGCATCCTCTCCGCCGTCCCACGGATACATATAGTAGAAGTGGTCGGAGCTGGAAAGCCTTCTCACCCTTTCGATAAGGGCCTCGTTTCCCTTGCGCCCTGTTCTGGCCGTCACCTCGAGCAGCGTGTTCATTGCATTCTCCTGAAGATCACACGAGAGCCACGCTGAGAGATCCTTCCCCGAATCCGCCCAGGAGGTCGGTTTCGGTACAGAGACCCGCGTCAAATGTCCTTCAACATGACTCAGTGAATCTGAAGGCCAGCTGAACCTCATGCACGTACTGTTTAATATAATCTCAGCCAGGTCCTGGAAGAACTGAAAAATACCGGTGCTCCGGGCATGGTGTTCGCCCAGTGTTTCATAATCCATGTACAACAGGAGAAAGGAGTCGTGCCCGTCATCCACCGTATCCTCATACTCTTCCAGCCGGGAGGCGTACCGTTCCGCTGTAAGGGGATACCCGGCCCATTGCCGGTCAGAGAACCGAAAGGCGATGTCGTCGGTCAGCCGGTGGTTTCTGAGCAGGAGGACATGCAGGTCATTGTAGCTCCTGTGCAGTTTCTGTGTCACAGGTAGATCCGCGACTGCATCTTCACAGAGCAGAACATGGAACTGATCGAATGAGCTGAGATAATCGGACACCACATCATCGTACAGGAGTTCGGTATTCCTGAACACCGTCGGCAGCACGGAAAACTCATGTTCCATCATCGCAGAGTGTTGGCGGACCTGCTCGATGAACTCCCCGCGGTCGAAATGGGAGAAGAGCGAATGGTAATAGGTCTCTCCAATGAACTCAACACAGCGGGTAGCCGCAAGCCCGCGAAGGCGCTCCATCACAAGGGGTTTCCACATACTGAACTGCTCT
>JAGLSF010000222.1 GCA_023136305.1 Spirochaetota bacterium | reverse complement strand
ACCTTTACCGTCTGCAAGTGCCCCACCTATTTTCGGGTTCAAAGCCGAAAATACTTCGTCCCACATCTCAATCATTGGGTAGGGTGGAGAGGTTACGACCAGGTCAATGGACTCGTTGGGTATGTGTGTGAGTTCCCGAGCGTCACCGAAGTGAATCATATGTGTCGTTTTAATCACTTCACCACCTATCCCTGAACAGAAGCCACATCTGTCCATGACGCTCACGTTGTATCGTTGTGTCTCGAACACTGTGCCACTGAACTCATCTATTGTCTCTCACGCAATGAAACCCCATAGTATCACCAGCAATGGATGTTACTGGAGTTTTTCACACGATTGTACCACCAGATCATAGGCGTTTTCGAGCTGATCCTGCACACTCTTTGTACGTGGAAGAAACTTTGGAACCCCAAGAAGCCTCAATAGGGCGCATGGTACATCGGGACGACGTCTGAAGGTGTCTATTTTCTTGAATTCCCCTCCGGCCACCCAGAATCTTCCCGTCGACATGTCAGGGTGTATTGATTCTGTAAGCACCTCTTCATCCGAGGGGGACTGGGGAAACAACTTCCGGACAGATTCGAGAAAATCTTCAAATGGCTGCCCACGCATCTGAAAGAGAAGGAATGGGTTCTCATCTAATGCTTCGCCCACTATATAGATAACGGCAGCGATATGCTTGCACGGGTTTGCGACATCGGGACAACTGCAGCTGGCTTTGATTTCCCTGGTCGACCCGGGTAAAAGAGATATTCCATGGTCGCTTAGAAGGTCCAAGAAATCATCGTTCAGTTTATGGGCCCTCAGCAGCGCATACTGGAGGGGATTCTCAGCCACAATGGTGTACACCCTTTCCCATTTTTTTCCGGAGAACGGCTTGAGAGAGACCGTGATCTTATAGGGTCTTGCCTGTGTACCCTGAACCGAGGCGCTTACCTCCCCCCTGGCTATTTTAAAATCCTTCACCTGCCCCATCCTCGCATAACGTTTTCCCCTGTCCAGACGGTTTGACCAGGATGTACTCCTGAGCAGGGAGATCCACTGCCTTCCCGCCGCTGTCTGGGCAAAATCACCCTTTTTGCTCCTTGCCCTGATGCCATCCTTCACGCTCTTTGGAACTGTCGGCGTGTAGTGATACCATCCCCTGTAGTACATCAGGCCCGCTCCTCCTTCAACGTAATAAGGTCAACGATCTCTTCAACAGAAAGCTCTGTAAGCCCCTTTTCTCCCGATTTGATAATTCTGTCGGCAAGGTCCCTTTTATCCTCCAGCATCTCATCGATCTTTTCCTCGTATGTCCGCGAGGCGATAAAGGAATATACCTGCACATTCTTTACCTGTCCAATGCGATAGGCCCTGTCGGTGGCCTGGGCCTCAACTGCTGGATTCCACCATCGATCGAAATGAAAGACATGACTGGCCCGCGTCAGGTTGAGTCCTGTCCCACCTGCCTTCAAGGAAAGAATAAATATGGGGTTTTTCGCATCACCTGCCTGAAACTTGTCAACCATGCGCATGCGGGCTTTCGGGCTTACACTACCGTGCAGGAATAGGGCTTCTCTGTGAAAGGTTCGGTGTATGAAAGATTTCAGCATGCGCCCCATCTCTACATATTGAGTAAAAATCAATGCTGCCTCTTCCTCCTCAAAAAGCTCATCCAGCATCTCGGTCAGACGGGTAAGTTTGCCTGAGCGTTTCTTTGTAAATTTTCCATCCTTGAGGAAATGCGCCGGGTGGTTGCATACCTGTTTCAGTTTGGTGATGGTTGCCAGTATCAATCCCTTCTTCTGTATCCCCTGGGCATCTTCCAGCAGCTTTACCGATTCATCCACCACAGCCTGGTACAGGGTTACCTGCTCCTCTGATAGACGCGTATATTCCTTTTTCTCGATCTTATCCGGAAGATCGGGAAGGATATCGGGGTCACTCTTTTTCCTTCTGAGCAGAAACGGATGTATCAGTGACCTGAGCATTTCCTCCCTTTCGGGGATTCTATCCTCCTGGATGGGAGTCATGAAGTTTCTCTTGAAGCTCTTCTGATTGCCCAGGAGCCCTGGGTTGAGAAAATGGAAGATCGACCAGAGCTCCATAAGGTGGTTTTCAACAGGCGTTCCGGTTAATCCTATACGGAAATCAGCCTGCAATTTCGTTGCTGCCCGGGCTGTTTTGGTGTTCGGATTCTTAATATTCTGCGCTTCATCCAGGCATACACATCCCCAGGAAAGAGATTTCAATACATCAATATCTCTTCGCAGGATGCCAAAGGTTGTTAAAACGATGTCCCTGACCTCATTGTTAAAGTGATCTTTTCCACCACGGTCTGTGCCATGATGTATACAATACGAGATGGACGGGCCAAACCTTTCGATTTCCCGTGCCCAGTTCTCCACAACCGATGTGGGGCAAACCAGCAGGCAGGGTTTGCGTTCTTTCAGCATCATCCTTGCATAGAGGACAAGGGCTATAAACTGGATGGTTTTTCCCAACCCCATATCATCGGCCAGGCACCCACCCGCCCCCAGCTCTTTGATAAACCACAGCCAGCGAAGCCCTTCGATCTGATATGGCCGAAGCGTGCCTCTGAATGTTTCCGGGACCTGTATATCCTGAGGCGCAAGCCCACCCCTGTCCCTCAAAAACTCCTTCAGCCATGTACCGAAATCAAAACCTTCTATGAGAAGATGGTCCGAAGAACCCTTGTCGAGCAGACTCTTTTGGAGGATCTCCATAACGGTAAATTCCCTACCATCGAGCTTCTCCAGGAAGGCCAGGGTTTTATTAATTTTCTCTTGATCTAGCTCAAGCCATTTGCCGTGAAGCTGTACGAGCGGCACCTTTATATCAACGAGCTGCAGGAATTCATCCCTGTTCAGCAGGCTGTCTCCGAGAGCGATCTCCCAGTCAAAGGACACGATTGAATCCCAAATGGATCCCTTCGAGGGAGATTTTCCGGGATCGGAGAGGCGGCCCTTCACGGACAGTTTCTGTTTTGAACTATTTGTCCTCTCATCCCACCACGTGGGGATCTCCAGGAAAAACCCCGCCTCCCGAAGAAGCCAGAAGGACTCCTTCAGAAACTGGAAGGCCTCATCCGGACTCAACTCCACCTTTGTGGGCGTCCCCGATTCAAAGCCGCGCTTTATGGGCGTAAATATTTCCGAGGCAAGGCCTAGGTCACGGAGCAGCGTTTCCTCAGGAGAACCGAAGCGCTGCTGTACAATCTCACGCTTCTCTTTGTCCATCCCCCTGACATCCTCCACGGTCATGCGAAATGCCTCCCCCCGGGTGGCCTTTACAAAGAACTGGAGCCGCCACAGTTGTGCATCGCCGTGCACGAACAGATTGGGTTCCTGTGGAGGTATGATCTGCATCCCCGTTTTCAACAGGCGTTCTTCGTTAAAACTCTCGTAGGATGCAATCCAATTGGCATAGGAGCTGATAAGCCGCTCCCTCTGCCTTTCGGTTGTTTCAACAGAAGCCTCGACCGAACCCAGGGAAGACAGCCATCGAGAGAACTCATCCTCGGGCGCGATATTCCTTGACCAGCCGCTCTCTATAAGGATATTCCTCATGGTATGATCGATCTGGCAGGAGAAGTAGTGTTCGATCAGCGCAGGACAATCCGCCTCCCTAAACGAGTCGTCATCTGAGATAAGGGGATAGCCGTTCATGAGAACCGCGGGAATCGATTTTTCAAACTGCTCGATGCGCTCGTAATCCCGCTGGGGCTCGGGAAAAACCTTCCATCTGGATTCAACCCCTCCACTGTCGTTGATGTGCACGGACGGTATAAATCGCTGGCGAAGAAGAAGCTCCTGTCCGTACCTTGACAACTTTCTGAGGAAAAACCAGTCATCTCCAAAATACACTTCCTCGAGATTCTTTCCGTTGTCCGACAGGAACAGTTCCATAAGATGAGGAAAGGGGACCTCCATCCCCTCCACCTCCCATGGTTTCAGTTCAGCCTCTTTCTCGAAGTCGATCTCGTAGAAACGTTCCTGTTCCATAATGAAATCTGAAGAGGGAAGCGGCACATTAGAGCACGTGGGAAGCCATATATTTTTCCGAC
>JAGLSF010000221.1 GCA_023136305.1 Spirochaetota bacterium | reverse complement strand
AAGCAGGCATCATCAGGGCCGAGGGAAACCTTACCTCCGGTGATGCGCATATCGCGGTGAACTTTGAACGCATACTCTCACTCGGCATAGTCGGATATCGAGAGCTTGTGCAGGATCAGCGTGGGAGGCTTCAGCTCCACCTGCAGGATGACCTCAGAAAGGAGCAGTTCCTCAGGGCTGTTCTCATCGCACTTGAGGGCATGGAGATGTTTATCGGCCGTTTTGCGGAACTGGCCCTTGTTTTAAGTCAAACAGAACAAGACCCCAACAGAAAGCGTGAGCTGTTGTTGATACACGACATATGTAAGCGTATCAAATACGATCCACCTGAGACCTTCTATGAAGCCCTGCAGCTCGTCTACTTTGTTCAACTCATACTGCAGATCGAAAGCAACGGCCACTCGCTCTCACTCGGCAGGCTGGATCAGTACCTCTATCCCTTCTACTGCCATGACAGGAAAGGCGGCATCCTGACTGAAGATTTCGCTGAAGAACTGCTTGAATGCATGTGGATCAAACTCTACTCCATTAACAAGATCCGTCCCTGGTCACACACCAGGTTTTCTGTCGGCAGCCCCCTCTACCAGAACGTGACCATAGGCGGTCAGACAGTACACGGGGAGGATGCAGTCAACGAGCTCAGCTTTCTCGTATTACACTCGGTCGGTGCGATGCGTCTCACCCAACCCAATCTCTCGGTCCGTTATCATCGCAGCATGGGGGATGACTTTTTAAGAAGCTGTCTCCAGGTCATCGAGAAGGGTTTCGGCATGCCCGCCTTCAATAACGACGAGATCGTCATACCCTCCCTCATCAACCTGGGTGTGGAGGCTGAGGATGCCCACAACTACTCGGCAATCGGCTGTATTGAGATCGCTGTGCCCGGGAAGTGGGGATACCGCTGCACAGGCATGAGCTTTCTGAACCTGATGCGGGTTTTCCTCGCAGCCATCAACAACGGCCGCGATCCGACCTCCGGGAAGACCTTCTGTGAGGGTAGCGGCAGACTGGCGGATTTCACGTCCTTCGATGAGCTCATGCAGGCCTGGCGCAAACAGGTAGAATTCTATGCCCGTGCTACTGTAGCAATCGACACGGCCGTGGATACGGCATTGGAGGAGAGTGTGCCTGACGTGATCTGCTCGGCCTTTGTGGACCACTGCATCGAACGGGGAAAAACGATCAAGGAGGGAGGCTCCAAGTACGACTTCATCTCCGGACCCCAGGTGGGAATCGCCAATCTCGGAAACTCCCTGGCAGCCGTCAAGAAGCTCGTGTTCGAGGAAAGGCGGATCGGTCCAGCCCAGCTCATGAAACACCTGCAAAACAACTTCGAGGGAAAGGAGGGGGAGTCGGTCAGACAGATGCTGCTCAACCGCGCACCCAAGTACGGCAACGACGAAGATTACGTGGACCTCCTCCTCCGTGAAGCCTACACCTATTTCATCGATGAGATCGAGAAGCACCACAATACGAGGTACGGCCGTGGACCGATCGGCGGGGGATACTTTGCAGGCACCTCGAGCATCTCGGCAAACGTTCCGGCGGGAGCAACGGTGTGCGCAACACCCGACGGCCGCAAAGCCTTCTCGCCGCTTGCAGAGGGAAGCTCGCCTGCAGCCGGCACGGACGTATGCGGTCCGACTGCAGTCTATCAATCTGTTGCAAAACTTCCGACCGGCAGGATACTGGGAGGCGTGCTCCTCAACCAGAAGATGTCTCCTCTCGCCATCAAGGAAGAAGCCTCAAAGAAGAAGCTACTGCACCTCATCCGGACCTTCTTCAACGATCTGAAGGGCTGGCATGTGCAGTACAACATCGTGTCGAGGGAAAACCTTCTCGACGCACAGCAGAAACCCCAAGAGCACAGGGACTTGATCGTTCGGGTCGCGGGGAACTCCGCATTCTTCACCACCGTCGCTCCGGAGGCCCAGAACGCTATCATATCACGCACAGAGCATGCTTTTCAGGAGTAGATCATGGGAGAGATCGCCTGCGGCATTGACATAGGCGGCACAAAACTTGCGATCGGGCTCGTTCGCACCGATGGCTCTCTCATGGATAGGGAGACGGTGCGCGGCCATGGGGACAAGGAAGAATGCCGGGTCATAGAGGATATGGCCTGTATCGTGCAGAATCTGCTGCAGAGGAACTCCCTGCAGGAGAGGGATCTGCTGGGCATCGGAGTGGTGTATCCCGGCCATATCCGGTCGAAAGAGGGAATCACCATACGCTCATCCAATCTTCAGCGGTTCAGACACTTTCCCCTGCGCGAAGAGGTACAGAAGCATTTCAGCGTCCCTGTCATCACGGACAACGATGCCAACGCCATGGCCTATGCGGAGCTCAAATTCGGTGCCGGAGCCGGCTACTCGAGTATGATATTCGTGACCGTGAGCTCGGGCATCGGGGCGGGCATCATCATCAACAACAGGATATACCGAGGCATGACGGGAACCGCAGGCGAATTCGGCCACATGATCGTGAATCCCCACGGTGACATACGATGCGGCTGCGGCAATTACGGCTGCCTGATGACCTACACATGCGGACACGCACTTGGAAAGGTGTTCAAGAAGCATCTCATCGAGGGAAAGCCCACAAAGCTAGAAATCGATGAAAACACACCTGCTCGTGAAATAACAGGGGAAACGCTCAAAAAGGGGCTGGACATGAAGGATGCCCTGACCATGGAGGTCATTGACCAGTGTGCACTGTACATGGGTATCGGCCTCTACAACATCTTTCAGATATTCAATCCTCCCCTCATCGTCCTGGGCGGCGGACTCATGAATTTGGGAGATTATCTCTTCGATCAGATCAAGCTTCACTTCCACCGGCTTGCCCGGGACATGCTCTTTGACGACGTGACCATTACCCACTCGAAACTCAGGGATAATGCGGGGGTGATTGGCGCCGCATCCCTCCTCCTGGAAAAAGATGAACGATAGACAGAAAGAAATCCTGAAGATCGTCTCCACAAAGAGCAAGGTGTCGGTGAAGGAGCTCGCGAACATCTTCGGCATATCGGGCGTAACGGTCAGGCAGGACCTTAACTTTCTCGAACAGCAGGGCTTTCTGAAACGGGTTCACGGCGGCGTCACCTTCGTCAACTCCGACGACATTTCCAGCAGGCTGCTTGTCAACTTCGAGAAGAAGCTCGATATTGCAGTGAAGGCGCTCGGTTTTGTGGACGAGGGGGAAACAGTTCTCATCGAGTCCGGCTCTACCAACGCGATACTGGCGCGGGAGCTCGTCAAAAGGGAAAATGTAACGATCGTCACCCCCAACGTCTTCATAGCCCGTGAATGCAGGAAAAGCGATGAAAACAGTGTTGTGCTGCTCGGCGGTGTCTACCAGAAGGAGAGTGAAAGCCTTATCGGCCCCATGGTGAAGCGCTGCATCGACACCGTGAATTTTCGAAAAGCCTTTATCGGTATCGACGGGTTCACCCGGGAGGCAGGATTTACGAGCAGAGACATGATGCGCGCCGACATATCCTCGTACATCGCTCAGAAGTGCGAACAGGTCTTCGTTCTTACCGATTCGAGCAAATTCGGGCGCACCGAGCTGGTGAAGCTGTTCGACGTAGAGGACGTAGCCTTCCTCATCACCGATGAGGGAATCCCCGATTCAGACAGAGACTTCCTCACGAGAAAAGGCATCAAAATAGTGTAATCATATCCATCCCTCACTTGCCAATCTCTGTTAGAGTTATGGTGACAGTTCACCCGCGAAAAACTATGGCGGTGAATCTTATGATATGCCATTATGAATGTGAGGTGTCGATCAATGATTAAGAAGATCATTCATAAAAGCAATTTGAGATCTCCTCAGAATATCACAAATGATTTGAAGTACTGGTTGTTAAAAACCCCAGAAGAGCGGGTGGCTGCAGTTGAATACCTTCGAAGGCAACAGGATGGAAATACAGCAAGACTTCAAAGAACTGCTCGAGTTATTAAACGCACATAATGTTGAGTACATGATCGTTGGGTCCCTTATTTTCTAACAGAAAAATGGTGTTTATAAATCTGGAAAAAAGATGAAACAAAACTCGTCGCTTTCTATGGTCCATGAAAT
>JAGLSF010000220.1 GCA_023136305.1 Spirochaetota bacterium | reverse complement strand
GTGCAGCGCGGCAGTAGGCCGTGCTGTGCTATTCCTCTGAATGCACACGATTCTACGTACACATTTCAATGCTCACCAACGGGAATCCATACAGTAAAAATGGTGGGCCCCTGTTCGCTGCTCTTCACATGCACCCTGCCGCCGCAGAGCTCCACCGCCTTCCGTACCACCACGAGCCCGAGCCCCCTTCCCTCGACACCCGAAATACCCGCGTTGGTCGCACGATAGAAGGGCTCCCATACCTTGTCTATTTCATTTTCAGGGATACCGGGACCGTTGTTTTTTACCGAAACGACCCACCCCTCGTGCTTGCTTTCAAGCATAACAACAACTGGCTCTTTCCCCTCAGTGTATTTGAGCGCATTGTCAAGTAGATTTGAGAAAGCCTTTCTGATCAGAACCGGGTTGCAGAGAACCGATGCGGATGAGGGAAGGTTTTCGAATTGTACGCGCCCCCGATCATCCCCAGCGAGCTCATGCAGGAGAGGAACAAGATCTATCAGTTTCCTGTTCATCTCGCGGTCAATGTTTTCGAGGCGGGAAAGCTCCGACACCTCCCCTATCAGGGAATCAATCTCATCAACCTCATCCCTGATGATCTGATAGGACCGTTTTTTATCCTTCAGCTCGAGAGCGAGTCTTATGCGTGCCAGGGGGGTACGCAATTCGTGGCTGATGAAGTGAAGCAGCTCCCTCTGATTGGAGAGCATGGCACTCAGCTTCGTCGTCATGGTGTTGAAAGCGGTTGCTACCTTGTCAAAATCATCGCCCCTTCCATACTCTATCCGGTGCGAGAGGTCGCCCTTACCAATGCTCCCGGAAGCCTCGATGATCCGGTCAAGGGGGCGGAAGGTCCTGCGCAGTGAAAAGAAGAGTATCAGACCGATGAGAAGACCGATGGAGAGTATGAAATAGAGAGGCGTAATGGGCCGGCTCCGCATAAAGGGCGGCGGGAAAATAATGGATATGGTCCGGTTCGGCGCGATGAGCACGTTATGCTCGAGCCTGCGCCCCCCCAGGTTGCCATGCATGTTCTCCATCATCCTGCGCATATTCATCGTATGCTGCTTGCTCCCCATGGTGGCGCCTCTGTGCCTCAGCAGTCGCCATTTCTCCACGGTCCACAGAATCCTCACGTTCTCGCGGTACAGGATAGAGATGTCGTAGGTCTGGGCAAGCATGCGGGCCTTGAAGCGCGACGGCGGATCGCCCAGGTACTCTGATATGAGAAGCGCGATCTCATCCCTCCTCCCGAACCGGAGATAGTAACCGATATCCCTCATTTCATTTCTGAAATAGAGCCACATGACGGCACTGATGAGGAGAAAGCCGAGGGTGAGCAGAAGCGCGGCCTTGACAACGAGTGCTGAACGGTACGAGAACCTATCTTTCATCTTTCCTCTTCGCAACGAACATATACCCCTCCCCCCAGACAGTCTTGATAATGTGGGGATTTGTGGAGTCGTCATTGAGCTTTTTTCTGAGCCTACTGATGAGTACGTCAACCGAGCGATCGAAGCTCTCCCAGGCGATGTTCTTCGTGCTCTCCATGATATTGTCCCGTGTGAGAACTCTGAAGGGGTTCGTGCACAGATAATGCAGGAGTTCGAATTCCGCGGATGTGAGAGGGATATCATCACCCTGTACGGTGAGCTTCATGCTCTCTGGAACCAGCGTGAAGGTTTCGTAGTCGAGACGCTCGAAGGTTTGCTTCCCGGGAGTGGTTCGCCTGAGCACCGCCTCAATCCGGGCCAGAAGCTCCCGCGGCTCAAACGGCTTTGGCAGATAATCATCCGCGCCGAGCTCGAGACCCACGATGCGGTCATACACGTCGCCGCGTGCAGTGAGCATGATCACCGGCAGCGCCGAGGTCTTTCGAAGCTCACGAAGTACATCGAAACCATCCATACCCGGCATGCGAATATCGAGAATGAGGAGGTCAAAACTCCCTGCCTCCTGTTTGAGGAACTCCTTCGGGTCACTGTAGGGTAGGGGATTGTGATTGTTCTCCGCCAGATATCCTGTGAGGAGTTCAAGGAGCTTCTGATCATCATCGACAACCGCTATGCGAGCCATTAAAGCCATTCCCCGTCACTACACTATACCGAATCCGGTCATGAAGCTCCCCCGGCCTTTCACCGGGGGAACCATAACCTTCAAACAGCAGCCGTGGCTGCGTTAATCCCAGTCATACCCGCAGGAACCGCGGCCATACATGCCTCCGGGTCCCCCGCCGTACCAGCCAGGGCCGCTCATATGTGGTCCGTGATGATACATGGGTGCGAAGTTTCTGCCGGGTGCGCCATTTCCCCTGCCTGGCCCCTTCCCTCTTCCACCATAACGGGGACCGTATTTCTCGAAATCTTCAGGATCCATCAGGGTGTATGTCTTCGAGCCCTTCTTGAGCTCTGTCACCAGGATAACCGTATCCTCAACCTGATACCCCGATACACTCACCCTGTCAGCGGCATTCAGCTCGAGCCCCGTTTCATCCAGGAAATCCATCGGATGCATCATGAGCTTGTACTTCTGACCCGAAGTGGTGGTGAGCGTAAACCCTCCAGGCATGGCAAAGCTTATCTTGCCTGAAAGAGCCTCCACCTTCTCAGCCTCTTCGATGTCCCAGCCGTGGGCAAATGCCCCGGCACCTGCTGTGAGCAACAGCACTGCTGCAACGAGAGCAGCAGCCAAAAACCTTGATCGTCTCTTCATGACAACCTCCTATAAGAACTAGTTGCCATTACTATACTGAATATAGTTTTCTGAATTATGAACGGGATGTAAAAAAATGTAAAATGATAAAGTCATGATTAATCGTAGGTAACCACGTCGAGGATTTTCACATATCCCTCGACCCTGCAGTAGTGCCGGCCTGCACCGACAGAAAAGGTGGGATTGCCAATGAGCAGTATATCTCCCTCGATGCGGAGAGGTTTGGAGCTGAGCTGTTTGCGGGCTGAGACTAGGACAAGGTTTCGAAGTGCCTCCTGATAGGCATCGCTTCGACCTTCCCAGCCTGTGTAGAAATCCGATGTTCCCTCAGCATTCACCAGTCGGAGCTGGTTGGTGGTAAAGGCGGCTGTCCATCTGCGCATGGAAGGTGTAATGGGAAGTTCGATCTTGACGCGGTACACGTTGTTCTGGACGCCGTCTGCAACGGGCTGCACCCAATCCCGATTGAGCCTGCCCCTCAGCTCGATGTTGAACAGCTCATCCGTCTCGAGGAGCCTGCTGCCGGGTTTGTATATAAAGGAATAGCCGTACACATTCGCATTGAGAAAGTGAAGGGCCTCGATCAGTGCGCGGTCCTCGAAGCCGGAGCCAAGGGCATAGTCGATAAGCGGCTCGGACTTGGGTTGTTCACGGTCAGGAAAAGCGCCTTTCCCAAGCTCCTGCTTTACCGGATACTCGCCGTACACCATAATGCTCTCATCAGCGTACTGTGCCGCCCCCTGCCCGGCAAACACAAAAAGCAGGAAGGCGATATAAATGCAGATTGGCAGCGATCTTCTCATTTTGTCTTCTCTTTACGCACGCGCTGAATCTCATCCCTGAAGGTGATGGCCCGTTCGAAGTTCAGGTCCTTTGTGGCTTCGAGCATCTCTGATTCGAGTACCTTGATATACCGCTTGCGCTCCACAGGGTTGAGAAGGTTGTAGTGGTCCTGTATCACCTCCAGGTCCCGTCGCGATATGTCCTCCTTCTCCTTACGACTGCGCTTCAGGATGTCGACGACCTCTTTACGGATCGTCTCGGGCACGATGCCGTGCTTTTTGTTATACGCCTCCTGTATACTGCGCCGCCGTTCCGTCTCCTCGATCGCAATCTGCATGGCGTCGCTCATCCGCTCAGCGTACATGAGAACCGTGCCGTTCACATTCCGCGCCGCCCTGCCCATGGTCTGGATGAGCGATTTGGCTGAACGCAGGAAACCCATCTTGTCCGCATCGAGTATGGCAACGAGCGAAACCTCGGGGAGGTCGAGCCCCTCCCTCAGTAGATTAATGCCCACGAGTACGTCGAACTCACCGGCCCTGAGGTCACGAAGTATTTCCGTGCGCTCGATCGTGTGAATCTCCGAGTGAAGATAGCGTACCTTGAGCCCGATCTTTG
>JAGLSF010000022.1 GCA_023136305.1 Spirochaetota bacterium | reverse complement strand
TGGACGCTGTGGTGACCTCTGAGGACGTGAAGCGGGGGAAACCCAACCCAGACCTGTTCCTCTGTGCCGCGGAGAAGCTGGAGCTGCCGCCCGAGCTGTGTATCGTCATCGAGGATTCGGATGTGGGTATCGAAGCGGCACGAAATGCCCGTATGCACGCACTCCGGTTCTTCGACAGAGAGAAGACGCGTCTTTAGAGGAGTCAGCATGGCCTATCCCGTTATTGTTCCGAGGGAGAGTGAGGAGATGGAGCTTTGCCAGGTCATCCGGTGGCACGTGAAAAAGGGCGAGCGGGTCCGGCAGGGTGATATTTTATGTCAGGTGGACACGGGGAAGGCCACCTTTGATATTGAAGCGGTAGCTTCAGGGCTGTTGCTCGACATATTCTACCATGACAACGAAGAGGCCCCGCTCCTGACTCCCCTGGCGGTCATCGGGGAGGAGGGGGAGGAGTATGCACAGTTCAGGCCGCAGACGGAAGGGGTGAAAACTCCGGACCGTGAGGGGGGAGACGCCGGGCAGGTGGGAACGGACGTCGGGGGGGACGGGAGCCCGAAGACAGGGGCCCAACATGCCGAACCGGCAGAGCAGCGTGATCTTCAGGGAAGGGCACCCATCTCACCGCGGGCCACCAGGCTCGCACTGCGAAACGGCATCCCCCTGCACCGGATAGAGGGAAGCGGACCGGGAGGGGCAGTTGTGGAGAGAGACGTGAGGGAATGGCTTCAGAAGCTTCACTAGGGTTAAAGGAACCGCGGTTTGTATACCCGGTCTTACACATATATATCAGAGCAAAAGGTTTTTGTGGTGAATCCAAAAATCTAAAAGAGAAGGGAGCATATACACACATGGAACGTATTCATGATCCAGTTATTTTTCAGCATACCCTCGACGGTATCGATCTGAAGAACAACATTGTAGCAACCTATTACATGAAGGACCGCATGGAGGGAGTTGATTTCATCGATCACTACAAGCTCATTGAATCGATTGCCATCGAGGGATCAACCGGCTCGTGGCAGCGGGTCGAGGAGGAATCGGATGAGGTCCGGGAGATGCTCTCGGGAAAGCTCGTGGGCTATTTCGAGATACCTTGTGACGACGAGTACACGAAGAGTGCAGTCATTCAGCTGGCCTTTCCCATCAATGCCTGGGACAACAACGTGCCCATGATGCTGCTCTCCATTGCAGGCAACTGCTTCGCCTATTCACAGAAGATCAGGCTTTTAGACGTGATTTTCCCGGAGAACATGGTCAAGAATTTCCAGGGGCCCAAGTTCGGCGTTGAGGGAACGCGGGAACTCCTCGGTATTCCCGAGCGGCCGCTCTCGCTGCACATCATCAAACCGAAGATGGGTATGACGCCGAAGCAGACAGGAGACCAGGTGTATCAGACAGCAATCGGGGGAGCCGATATGGCGAAGGACGATGAGATGACCTCCGACACCTACAACAACAATTTCCGTGACCGGCTCAAGCATGTTATGGATGCCATAGGGAGGGCTGAGAATAAGACGGGCAAGCGTATGATTTACTTCTGCTCCATAACCGACGAAGTCTCGAAGCTCCATGAGAAGGCACTCGAGGCAGTGGAGCTCGGTGCCAACGGCCTGCTCATTGCCTACTCGGTCGGTCTCTCGGCAATCAGGGAGGTCACCAGCGATCCGAAGATAAATATCCCGGTGATGGTGCACAACTCCCATATGATCGCGTCCATAGACTGCATTTCGTGGCCCGTGTTCACGAAGCTGCTCAGGCTCTGCGGCGCAGACCAGACACTCACTCCCACCTACTGGTCGAGCATACCCATGGTGAGCCTCGAAGAGGGACTGCGCTGCCAGCACGTTGCCCAGGCACCCTTCTTCGGTTTCAGGAAGATGTGGTCCATGCCCGCGGCAGGTACCTACCCCGGGCTAGCCCCCATCCTCATTCCCGAGTACGGGAAGGACATCATCATACCCTCGGGTGGAGGTATGCTCGGTCATCCTGACGGGTACACCGCAGGCGCCGAGGCGTGGCAGCAGGCCATAGCCTCCGTCATGGAAGGAGTACCCATCACCGACTTTGCGCGCAAGCCGGCACACAAGGCCCTCAGAAGAGCGCTCGAGAAGTGGGGCTACATCGAACGGCCGTCCACTCCCTGGCTCCGCGTGGCGCCGAAGTTTCATCCAAAACCCTTCAAGATGGAGGAGTGAGGGCTGATGAGGAGACGAGTATGGCAGTAGAGATCAAGATGCCGCAGCTGAGCCAGACCACCGATGAGGTGAGGCTTATAAACTGGCTCGTTCAAGAGGGTGACACCGTTCAGAAGGGTGACCCGCTCTGAGAGGTGGAGACTGACAAGGTGACCATGGCGGTCGAGAGTTTCGAGAGCGGGACCGTGCTGAAGCTGGTTGCCGAACCCGATACGGTCATCGATGCCGGCGCCGTCATTGCGGTGCTCGGTGAGAGGGGCGAGCAGGTACCGGAGGTTGCGCCGCAGCATGCCGAGGTGGTTTCGCAGGATGAGGTGCATGCCACGAGGCTTGTACGAAACATTGCGCAGAAGCGGCACATCGACCTGAATAGGATCAGGGGCACCGGGCCGCGGGGAATCATCACCAAGAGCGACTTGGAGCTTTTCACCGCATCCAGGGACGCGGAGGCCGCCGGGAAGGCTGCCCAGCCAGAGGCCGGAGGGCCTGCCCCGGCGGCTCCTCAGGGCGATGTGGTTGCACTCACGCCTCATCAGAGGGCTGTGGCTCACAGCCTGACGAGGAGTTCCATGGAGGCCCCGCACTTCTATCTGAAAACCGACCTTATCTGCGACCGCATCGTAGCATGGCGGGAGGAGCACCGGAAACCCGACGGGAAAAGGGCAGCGGTCGATTCATTCTTCGTCTACGCCGTGAGCAGGGTGCTTCAGGAGATGCCCCGGTTGAATGGATTTTACAAAAAGGACAGCATCGTGCCGCACAGCAGTGTGGATATCAACGTTGCCATTGCCGCAGGCGATGAACTGTACGCTCCTCTCCTGTGTGATATGCACAGGAAGAGTATCGAGGAAATCGATGAGGACTTGCGAAGCCTTGCCCGTAAAACGAGGGAGAAGAGGCTCGAGAGGGAGGACATGAGGCCCGGGAGTTTCACGGTCACCAATCTGGGCATGTTTCCCGTTGACGAATTCGGCGCCATTATCAATCCGCCGCAATCAGGCATTCTTTCCATTGGCAGGATGAGGAGGGCGCTCGTGGTCGGACCTGATGATGCCATGGTGATACGGACCCTCTGTACCATGACCGGGAGCTTCGATCACCGTATCGTGAACGGTGTGCAGGGTGCAGCTTTCATGCAGCGCATACGAGAGATACTGGAGGGATTGGATATATCATGAAACACAATGAGATGATGAAGAGCCTCGGAAAAGAGGCACTCGAGGGCATGCTGCGACGCATGCTCGAGATACGGCAGTTTGAGGAGAAGATACGTTTCCTCTTCCTCGAGGGGAAGATGCCTGGAACTGTTCATCAGTATATCGGGATGGAGGCATGTGCCGTGGGTGTGTGCACTGCCCTTGAAGAGGACGATGTTATTGCATCCACACACAGACCGCACGGTCACGCCATTGCCCGGGGGATCTCCATGGATTCGATTATGGGAGAACTCTACGGCAAGACAACGGGCTGCTGCGGGGGCAAGGGCGGATCCATGCACGTGGGCGACCTCTCAAAGGGGATGCTTCCTGCCATCGCCATCGTTGGAGGGAACCTTCCCATAGTCATGGGCATGGGGCTTGCCTTCAAGATCAGAAAGGAGCCCAGGGTTGCGGTGAGCTTCTTCGGTGACGGTGCCTCCAATGAGGGTGCCTTTCACGAGGCGCTAAACATGGCCTCGGTGTATGGGGTACCTGCACTGTTTGTGTGTGAAAACAACCGGTATGGTGCATCCACGAGCGTGAAGCGTGTCATGAGAATAGAGCACGTCGCCGATCGTGCGGCTGCCTACGGCATGCGCGGTGACAGGGCGGACGGGATGGATGTGCTCGATGTGTATGCCCATGCGCGGGAGGCCGTCTCTCTGGCCAGGAAGGGAGAGGGACCCACGCTGCTCGAGCTCGAAACCTTCAGGCTCTGCGGTCACTCCCGCCGCGATCCGAACAACTACATGACGCAGGAGGAGAAGGAGCACTGGCAGAAACGGGACCCGATCCCCTTCTTCGAAAAACTCCTGCGTGAAGGGAAGTATATGACAGAAAAGGAGATAGCGGATTTGAAGGAAGCTGTGGAGCTGAGCGTGGTACAGGCGATCGAGTCTGGCCAGCAGAGCCCGGAGCCTGACCCGGAGGTGCTCTTTGAGGGCCTCTACGTGAATATGGAGGTGCCGAGATGAGACTGGGTATTGCAGAGGCGCTGAGAAAGGCAATTCACGGTGAGATGGCGAATGATGAAAATGTATTCTGTATCGGGGAGGATATCGGTATTCCCGGCGGATACGGCGGGGCCTTTACGGTGACCCTGGGACTGGAGAAGGATTTCAGGGAGCGCATCATCGACACCCCCATCTCAGAGATCGGTATATTCGGTGCGGCCTGTGGTGCGGCGCTCATGGGTATGCGTCCCATAGCTGACGTGCAGTACGGGGACTTCCTGCTCTGCGCCATGGATCAGGTCGTCGATCAGATTGCGAAGCTCCGCTACATGTCGGGAGGGAAACTGAAGATGCCCGTGGTGATGCGTGCTCCCGTGGGTGTAACCGGACGGGGCGCACAGCATGCCCAGTGCCTGGAACCCTACTTCATGAGCTGCCCCGGCATCAAGATCGTGGCTCCTGCGACTGCCTACGATGCAATGGGACTGCTCAGGTCAGCGGTGCGTGACGATGACCCGGTTCTCATGTTCGAGCACAAACTGTTGTACGGCTCCAAGGGTATACGGGCGGAATCGGGAACGGTTGATGCCTCATCGGAGATACCCGAAGAGGATTACACGGTGCCCATCGGCAAGGGCATTGTTCGACGGGAAGGTGAGGATGTGACGATCATCGCAAGCCTGCTCATGATGCACTTCAGCCTGCAGGCGGCTGAGATGCTCGAGGGGGAGGGCATATCCTGTGAGGTCATTGATCCCCGTACACTCTGGCCTCTCGATCTTGATCTCATCCTCCAATCGGTGCGTAAGACAGGCCGTGTAATGATCGTTGAGGAGTCACCGAAGCAGGGCGGCGTGGGGGCCGAGATAGGCGTGCAGGTATGCGAGCATATCCCCGACTACCTGCTAGCACCGGTTACACGGGTCGCCGCTCCAAATACGCCGGCACCTTTCTCTCCTGCGCTCGAAAAGCTCTACGTGCCGCAGCCTGAAAGGATAGCGGATAGGGTCCGTGCAATGATGGAAGAGTACTGAGTGCAAGAAAGTGTTTGACAGAATTCACGGTTATGGTATCATTTTCATGAAACCGATACCATCATGACAGCAGATATGTGGGGCAGGCATGATCGCGGCAAAAGACAGAAATACTATTCGAGGGCTGGCCACGAAATGGGATGAGTTCGCATCCCAGCCGGTTATGCAGGAGCGCAAGAGGCTGTGGAAGGCTGTGCACGATCTGAAGGCTGAACGGCCGGTGATTTTAGTAGAGACCTCTCCCATCGAGGGATATGTCTCCCCATCCGAGCTCCGCTGCTCCGACCCCTTTCTGAGGAGTGTGGAACAGAACCTGCTGGACAACGTGCGCCATGCTGAGGAGGTGGGTGACGACATTGTGCTCGAGCCTTACTATCGAATAGGCTGGCAGCTAGACATCTCAGATTATGGTGTGCCCGTGGAGATGAAACCGGCAACAACCGCCCAGGGTGAGCAGTCTCTGGGCTACAGCTTCAACTTTCCGATCAAAAAGCCCGAGGACATCAGGAAACTGAAGAAACGTGCCTTTTCTGTTGAACGTCAAAAAACCTTAAGGTCAAAGGCTCTGCTCGAGGATGTTATGGGGGATATCCTTCCAATCAGGGTCGCAAACTACGACCCCTTCTCGGGTACACTGGGTAACTATGAGTGGACGGGCATGTTCTTCTTCGGCCTGACCTGGCAGATCTACAGGTTTATCGGGAACGACGGCCTTCTCTACTGGCTCTACGATGCACCCGATACCATACACAGGCTGATGGAATTCATGTATGAGGACCGGCTGTCCTTCTTCGAGTTCCTCGAAAGGGAAAAACTTATCGAGGTGAACACGGACAATCAGATGGCTGGCCCGAGGAGTTACGGGTACGTGTCCGAACTGCCGGCTCCCGATTACGGGGGCACGGTAACCCTCAAAAACCTGTGGGGTTGGGCGGAATCACAGGAGGCCACGATCATATCACCAACCATGTACGCAGAGTTCGTGCTTCCATACCTGGCCAGGTTGAGTTCCAGATTCGGGCTCGTGTACTACGGCTGCTGTGAGCCCGTTGACGACAGGCTCGAGCTCATCATGGAGGCAATTCCCAATCTCAGGTCAGTGTCGGTCTCGGGCTGGGCGGATTTCAAGAAAGTTGGTGAATTGCTGGGTAAAAAGTATGTCTATTCGCGCAAACCCACACCGTCCTATCTGAGTGGAGCGCAGCCCGACTGGGAACTCGTGGAAGAGGACATGAAGAAGACATATGCCGCAACGAAGGACGGTAACGTGGAGATCCTTGTCCGGGACCTCTACACGATTGACGGCGATAGGCCGCGGCTCAGTAAGTGGGTCGACATGACAAAGTCCATCTTCGGTATCTGACATACCGGTACACAGAGGTTTTTCATACCAGACGCTGGAGAATTCCTGTGGCCTTGAAAGGAACAGCAAAAAGCCAATGACAGCGAGGGAAAGAATCATTGCCGTGCTGGAGAGAAGAGAGCCGGACCGTCTGCCCACCTTTGAGTGGAAGGTTTCGCAGCCCATTATCGATGCCTTTGTTCCGGGAGGAGATGTCTTCGATTTTGTTGAGGCAGCAGATCACGATGCGGTCTGCTGCTCGCCCTCTTATGAGAAAATCGAGGTCATCGATGAGGACAATTATGTGGACGAGTTTCAGATCAGACGCCATCTCACCGGACTGGATAAATATCCCGTGTCAGTCGGGTATCCCATCACCGATCTGGAGAGCTTCAGAAAGTATAAACCGCCCCCCCTGGATGCACCCATTCGTTTCAAAAATATAGAGGATGTTGCCCGGCGGTTTGATAAGGAGAGGGCGGTTATCGTCAACCTGCACGATATCTTTTCCTTTCCGCGCGACATGATGGGGCTCGACAATTTTCTCATCTCATTCATAACTGCACCTGCGCTCGTTCGTGAGCTTGTGGGGTTTTCCGTGGACTACAACCTGGAGCTTGCCGGGCTGGTGAAGAAACGGGGGATCGAGATCATCGGCATAGGTGACGATATGGCCGACAACAAGGCTCCCTTTGTCTCACCGGAGATGTTCGCTCAGTTCCTCTACCCCGAATTCAGGCGTGTCGTGCAGGGATACAAGAAGCTCGGCTTCTACGTGATCAAACACTCGGACGGAAATCTCAACCCCATACTGGATATGCTCGTGGATGCGGGCATCGACTGTCTCGATCCCATTGACCCGCTCGGTTCCATGGATATCGGGTACATCCGTGAGCAGTACGGCGACCGAATTGCCCGTAAGGGGAATATTGACTGTGTGCACACCCTCGTAGACGGCACGCCTGAGGGAGTGGAGGAGGAGGTGCGCGACTGTATCCGCAGGGGGTCACCCGGGGGGGGCCATATCATATCGTCGAGCAACTCCCTGCATGCCGGCATCGACCCTGCCCTCTACAAGGTCATGCTTCAAAGCCTCCGCGAGCACGGTACGTACCCCATAATTACGTAAGCTGTCACTTTTTTCTTGACAGCGAAGTTCGTTGTGGTATCATTTTCATGAAACCGATACCATAATTAATCAAATAAGACAAGAATGCCTACCATTTTCGATGTTGCAAGAAGAGCGGGAGTATCCAAGACCACGGTTTCGCGTGTTCTCAACCATCCCGAACTGGTCAATGAGGAGACGAAACGGCGCGTACGCGGTATCATGGAGGAGCTCAGCTATACCCCGAGCATTCTGGCCCAGGGGATGCGGGCCCAGCGTACGAAGTCTTTCGGTGTGGTGATTCCCGATTTCAAGAACCTCTACTATGCCGAGTTCCTGGAACATGTCGAGATTGCTGCCAGACATCACGGGTATATTGCGATTATCTGCTCCACCGACATCGATCCCGATCGCGAGCGGGAATATATCACAAAGCTTATCATGCGGCAGGTCGACGGCCTTATCATGTGCTGGTACAAGAGCGTCACGGCAAATCGGGACTTTCTCGTGAAGCTTGCAAAAAAGCTTCCGGTGGTCATTATGGACCAGCCCTCCCAGGGACTGCCCGTATCATCGGTCTACACGGATGGGTTCAAGGGTATTGGACGCTTGACGAAATACTTCATTGAGAATGGGCACCGAAAGATCGCAATCATCAGGTCTCTGAAAAAGTATCCCGTGGGAAACAGCAGGTACGAGGGGTACGCGGCCGCACTGCAGAAACAGGGGCTTGACATCGATGAAGCACTCGTTGTTGAAAGCGAGTGGACTGCTGAGGGGGCCTTCGAGGCAACGGGAAGGCTTCTTGCCGGGGCCGAACCCACAGCAATCATAGCGGTGACAGACCTTATGGCCCTCGGTGTACTCAAATATTTGAAAGACAACGGATACGACGTACCGGGCGAAATCGCCATTGCGGGGTTCGATGACATAAGTGTATCGTCCCTGGTTTCCCCCAGGATTACCACGGTGGCACAGCCGGTCGATCGGATGGCCTGGGAGGCCGCACAGCAGCTTATCAGGAGAATTGAGAACCGGCATGTCCGAAACAGGGACATCGAGCTTGAAAACAGACTCATTATCCGGGAGTCAACGAAACAGCCCGTCGAGGACGAGGTGACGGGATAAGATTTCGCCCAAGGAGGGAAGATGAAATTCGAGCCCTACAAGGGAGAACCTGATATCAACCGCCTTATCGAGGCGTTCAAACATCGAAAGATTGACCGTGTTCCCAACTTCGAGGTTCTCATCGAGGACAAACATGTGGAGAAAATTCTTGGCCGCTATGCGGGCAACACTCTCGCCATCGGGGGTGATCCGGCAAAGGGTGTGGAGGAGTCTGAGGGTGCCCGGCCCATGCATGCGAAGGATTATCTGGAAGTCTGCAGCATCATCGGACAGGATGCAATGATCGTGGAAGCGATCTGGACTCCCTTCAAGCTGCGCCATGAAGACGGCCACCTGTCACTTGCCGCAGACCGGAGCATCAAATCGCGGCGGGATTTCAAAGAACGTATCATGCCTCCAACAGACGATGATATCGAGGACAAGATGCAGTACGTCCGGGAGTATCGCCAGGAGCTTGACCGCTCGGGTACGAAGGTGGGCCTCTGCGTGCTTCTCGGTGCCTATTTTCAAACCCTGTACGAGTTCATGATCGGCATGGAAGACTGTATGACCCTGGTGTACAAGGACCGTGATTTTATCGAGGAGCTTTTGGAGATCGGCACACAGTACTGGGTGAAGTTCGTGAAGCGTGCCCTGGAGGAGGGAGTGGATTTTATCTGGCCGGCCGACGACGTGGCCTTCAAGACAGGGCTCTTCCTTTCGCCCGAGATCATGCAAGAGATGTGGCTCCCCCATCTACAGCGCATAATCGAACCGGCAGTGAACAGCGGCGTTCCGGTGATGTTTCACTCTGACGGAAAGATAGATGATATTGTTCCCTGGCTTGCAGATATCGGTGTGGACTGCATTCAGCCCATGGACCCCTACGGCATTGATTACAGCGATTACAAGAAGCGGTTCGGCAGCCTGATATGCCTGGCGGGGAATATCGACATCGAATTCCCCCTTGCCCACGGTACGCCCGAAGATGTGGAGCGGGATGTGAAGGCCCACATGGAGGTGCTCAAACCGGGCGGAGGGTATGTGGCGACCTCGAGCCACAGCATCGTGAACTACATACCCCATGAGAACTTCGTGGCCATGGTCAATGCCATCCATCGGTACGGCGGCTACGAGGGCGGGACGTGGTCATTCACCGGTGATGCCAAAGGCAGAAGTGTCGTAGCTGAAAAGGAGAAAACCAGCGAGGCGCTGCTGCATGAGGAGTACCGGGAGGGCGTGAAGCCGGGAGTGTTACAGGAGATCTTTGACGCCATTTACAGAGGTGAGCAGGGGCGCATCGAAGGCCTCGTCAATGAGGCCCTCGGCTCAGGCAGCAGGCCCGCGGATATCATCGATGGTGCGATGATGCCCGCAATCCGGGAGGTGGGCGAGGAGTTTTCCACCGGCGAACTCTTTCTTCCCGACCTGCTGCTCGCGGCACACACCATGGAGGAAGCCATGCAGGTACTCATGCCGCTCATGGAAAAGGGCGGGGGGAGGGTGAGCAGGGGAAGGGTTGTCATCGGTACGATAAAGGGCGACCTCCATGACATCGGCAAGAACATGGTCATTGTGCTCTTGAAGGGGAATGGTTTCGAGGTGGTGGACCTGGGCATCGACAATGCCCCTGCTGCTTTCGTCGAGGCTGTTCAGGAGCAGAGGCCCGATGTGGTTGGCTACTCAGGTCTTCTGACTACCACCCTGGGCGGTATTCCCGATCAAATTGAAGCCTTGAAAAAAAAGGGATTGCGTGATAAGGTGCTCACTATTGTCGGCGGTGCACCGGTGACAATGGAGTTTGCCGACCGCAATAACATCGACCTGTATGGAAAGGATGCCAATGAGGCGGTCAAGGTGATCGAGGAGGCGTTGGCCGGGAGAAATTAACCCCCAAGTGTTTCTGGGAGTTATATCCATATTTTTCACAGGGGAGGTGATGAAAGAACAGAGGGTCCAATAACATTCATCGAGATGCAAAATTTTTTAATTCCAAACTTTTCAAGGAGGTTTATACATGAGAAAACTGATCGTTGTACTAACGGTTCTTTTCTTCGCTCTCAGTGCCTTTGCCCTCTTTGCGGGTAGAGGCGGGGAAGAGGCGCCGCCCGCTGAGGACATTGCTGAAGAGTCGAAGGAGTATGTGGCTGAGAAGGGCCTGTACGACACCTTCGAGATGTATCGTGAAGCAGCCGGGAAGGAACAGCCCTATCCGGGAAACCCGGGAGAGGGAAAGAAGCTCGGCTTTGCGAACATCTTCGGGACGCTCCCCTTCTGCATTTCTGTTGAGAACAACATCATCTATCAGGCGAAGCTCGCCGGTTTTTTGGAAGATGACATGATTATCATGGACAACCAGTATGACTCGGTGCTCGGTCTGAAAAACGCGGACATCATGCTGTCCAAGCGCCCCGACTTCTTTATCGAGTTCCAGTCCGATGCCAAGGTCAACAACATCGTTGCGCAGAGATTCGGCGATGCAGGTATTCCCATGCTTGCAATCGACGTGCCCGTTCCGGGTTCACCCTTCATGGGTGTGAACAACTGGAAGGTAGCGATCATGGGCGGCGAGTACATGGCCATGCTCATCAAGGAGCAGTGGGGCGGCTGGGATGCCGTCGACATGGTGGTGCTGCTGCAGATGCCCGCAGGCGGTGATGTGACCATGCTCAGGTCCGAAGGCTTTGCCGCAGCGCTGGTGGAGGAGTTCGGCATGGAGGCGGAGGAGAAGATCGTGCGTGCCGACGGCGGCATGGGACAGTCCGAGCAGGCAAAGGCGGCAATGGATGACGTGCTGGCGGCACATCCCAATGCAAAGAAGATCGCCATGACGTCGATCAACGAGCAGACAATGGCCGGCGCCATCGCCGCACTGCAGACTGCGGGCCGCTGGAACTCCGACGATATCATTATCATCACCCTTGGTGTGGATGAACTGGGACAATCCCAGATCAGGAAGGGAGAAAGCGATGCCGGCATCGCCTTCTTCCCCGAGCGCTACGGCGAGTATGTGATTCCGGCAGTCAGTGCGATGCTCGAGGGTGAAGCGGTACCGCCGTGGATCTACGTGGAAAATAAGATTATCACCAAGGACAACATCGACCAGTGGTACCCTGAGTAGAATGAAGCTTACGTGACGGCCGGCTGAAAACACTCAGTCGGCCGTCATGCACATGGAGTTCGTCATGGCAGACAGGTTGCTGGAAATGAAGAATATATCCAAACGCTTTCCCGGCGTTTTGGCCCTCGGTGGGGTGAGTTTCGATCTCGAGGAGGGAGAGGCTCACGGCCTTCTTGGTGAAAACGGTGCAGGTAAGTCGACGCTTATTAAGATACTGGCTGGAGATTACACGAAAGATGAGGGGGAGGTCATCATAAGCGGCGAGGAGGTGGAGTTCCACTCGCCCTCCGATTCGCAGGATATGGGGATCAGTGTTATCTATCAGGAACTCAACACCCTCGATACGCTTTCCGTGGCAGAAAACATATTTGTGGGCAATCTTCCGAAACGTCCTGGCCTCGGGACCGTTTACTGGAAAACCCTCAACCGGAATGCAAAAACCGTACTCGACCGGATGCTCGTGGACATCAATCCGAAGAAAATCGTCGGCGACCTGACGGTTCACGAAAAGCAGATCATCGAAATAGCGAAGGCCATTTACAAGGACGCGAAGATCCTGGTCATGGACGAGCCCACGGCAGCTCTGGGCGAGAAAGACACGGCCTCTCTGTTCAATATCATACGAAGCCTCAAGCTGCAGGGGGTGGGGGTCATCTACATCTCGCATCGCCTGAAGGAGATTTTTGAGATTACCGACAGGGTGACGGTGCTGCGGGACGGCAGGCTCATCGGAACTGAGAACACGGGAGAAACCGAAAAGGAAAAACTCATTACCATGATGGTCGGCCGGGAACTCAAGGATATGTATCCCAAGCGGGAGGTACCCATCGGCGAAACCCTCATCGAGGTGAAGGGGTTGAACATCAAGGGCATTCTGGAGGATATAAGCTTTCAGGTAAGGTCCGGCGAGATCGTGGGTCTCTTCGGTCTGCTCGGCTCGGGGAGGCAGAATATCGTTCGGGCCCTCTACGGGATTGACGAATTCGAAAGCGGTGAGGTCCACATTGACGGCAAACCGGTCATCGTGGATACGCCTGCAACAGCCCTGAAACGGGAAATGGGCTTCATGCCCATCGATCGAAAGCTCGAGGGGCTTACACTGACACTGTCCGTTTCCAACAACATCACCATGGCAAACATCGACAATCTCGGTACCGGTCCCCTCATCGACAGGGAGTTAGAGCGGAAAGATGCGCAGAAGTGGGTGACGGATGTGAAGATCAAGACCCCCTCTCTTGAAACGGACGTGAACTCACTGTCTGGCGGGAATCAGCAGAAAATCGTTCTCGCGAAACTCTTGGAAACAGGTTCACGGATATTCATCATGAACGAGCCAACGCGCGGCATCGATGTGGGTGCAAAGGTCGATATATATCAGATGATGGAGAATCTCTGCGAGAATGGTGCAGGTATTATCATGATCTCATCGGAACTGCCCGAGATGCTGGCAATGGCTGACCGTATCCTCATCGTATCAAAGGGAAAGATAACCGCGGAGTTCGGACGGGAAGAGGCAACACAGGAAAAACTGCTGCACGCAGCAACCATTTAGGGGTGCTTAGATGGCAAAGAAAGCGACTGTATCAGGTGAGGGAGCACGGAAGCACACCCTCTCGAGTACCGCAATTCTGTTCATATTTCTCGTCGTCATGGTGGTGGCATTCTCCGTCCTTTCCAGTGACTTCTATTCCATCTACAATATCACATCGATGCTTACCAATATTGCCTTCAGCGGTATTGTGGCGGGCACCCTGACGATGGTCATGATCATGGGAGGACTTGACATATCAATCGGAGGAAACATTGCCTTCACCTCCTGTCTCGTCGCCTATCTCTACAACCTGGAGAATGCTCCGCCAACCGGCATCATCGTGCTCATTGCCC
>JAGLSF010000219.1 GCA_023136305.1 Spirochaetota bacterium | reverse complement strand
TTCAAGTCCAGTACCGCCCAGATAACCCAACCTATAATCATCAACTATAAAGCGCTGTGTTATAGGGCGCTTTTTAATATGCATAACTTGACATACGAAATAATCGTCGATATAATATTAGTATGTCGAAATAGTTATCGATGGAGAGATCGTATGAACATGGTGACGATTTCACCCAAGTATCAGGTCGTGATACCCAAATCCATACGGGAAGTGCTCAAACTCAAGCCAGGGCAAAAAGTTCAGGTTTTTGTCTATCATAAAAGGATCGAGCTGATACCCATCAAAGCGATGAAACAGATGCGTGGCTTCATCAGTGGAATTGACACAACCGTTGAACGGGAGGATAAAAGGATATGAATGTTGTTGATTCTTCCGGCTGGCTGGAGTATTTTGCTGATGGACCAAATGCCCCTTTTTTTGAGCCACCAATTTTAGATCTCAAGAATTTAGTAGTGCCGACACTCAGTCTTTTCGAGGTATTCAAGCGGATCATGCAGCAGAAAAATGAAACGCCAGCGTTACAGGCGATTGCTGCCATGCAGCAGGGAAACGTGGTCGATCTGAATGCAACCTTAGCCCTTGATGCGGCGCGATTGAGTCTCGAGCTGAGAATTCCCATGACTGACAGTATTATGCTTGCGACTTCGAGATCCTTTGATGCGGTACTCTGGACGCAAGATTCCGATTTCAAAGATCTCGACGATGTAAAATATTGTAAGAAAAAAGGGCTCGATTAGTGTTTTCATAATACTCTCCCTCTCACACCGCGTTTATTGTAAGTTTCACGATCCTACGCCCTCTCCCATTCTTTACATTAATACAGGTTCTACCTCCATGCTAACACTCTTTGACATGGATTTCATTCGATGCTATTTTACAATTGGATGCTATTTTACAATTGATGGAAAAAGTTTACTCTTCTTTTCTTACCCATGAAAGTGTTCCCGTTGATCCCGCGATTGTAATTTTTGCGATACTTATTCTGAGATTTTATTGATGAGGAGCATCGTGATTTCGGTACCGTTACAATTTAAACGGCTTGAGAGGGCAGTTTATGCACCTGCATTCGAGGAGTTCTTTTCCCATGACACTTTATGGAGGAACTAATGAAGTTCAGCAATGACGACATCGTAACGATGATTGAACAGTTGGATACGATCTGCGAAGCTGCGAGTAAGCTGGAGGAACAGTATGAACAGCAACTCTCGACGGTGCATCCTAAATTCAAATAAAATGCTGCCGTCTGAGAAAGTCGATGCGCACATACCGCTTCCATTAGACTCTTTGCGTGATGTTGGTAAGGGTGACCGCATTGTATTTAAAGATACTAGGGGTAAGAACTGCACATTCAGGGTGACCGGGAAGCGAGGAAAGGGAAGATGGGCGGTATGTAACCTTTCCGCCTATGTTATGATGGGAACCGAACTCCAAATAAAGGGTAAGCAGGGGCGAGGAGAGAAGCGAATCCAGGTGGGTGAACTTCCAGAGATTGAACAGAAAATTCTCTTGAGAATGGGTGATACACTCAAATTACATAGAGATACGCTTCCCGGCGAGCCTGCTGAATACGGTAGTGAGAATACCGTAGTCAAGCTGGCACATATCTCATGTACCCTTCCGGAAGTATTTGTGGATATTCGGCAGGGGGAGCGCATACTGTTCGATGATGGAAAAATCGAGGGTGTTGTTCAATCGGTTTCGAAGGATGAAATTGGGGTTGAGATAACGTATGCAAAGGAGGGGGGTACCAAGCTCGGTGCTGATAAAGGGATAAATCTCCCAGAGAGCAATCTACGAATGAGTGGACTGACGAATATGGATAGGGAGAATCTTCGGTTCATTGTAAAGCATGCCGATGTGGTAAACATGTCCTTTGTGAATGAGCCGCAGGATGTTTACGATTTGCTGGATGAAATAGAGAAATTGCACGCTGACCATTTCGGTATCATTTTAAAGATAGAGACCAGGCGGGGATGTAAAAACCTGCCTGCAATTTTGCTCGCGGCGATGCGGGCCGATCCTGTGGGCATCATGATTGCTCGGGGTGATCTAGCAATCGAAAGTGGCTGGCAATACATGGCTGAGATCCAGGAGGAGATCTTGTGGGTCTGTGAGGCAGCACATATCCCAATTGTTTGGGCAACACAGGTTTTGGAAACCCTGTCAAAGAAGGGTAGGCCTTCGAGAGCCGAAATAACAGATGCGGCAATGGCACAACGAACAGAATGTGTCATGCTAAATAAAGGCCCTCATATTGTATATTCCATCCAAATGCTCGATAAAATTTTAAAGAGTATGGAGGACTACTATAGGAAAAAGGGATTTTTACTACCTGAACTTAAGACAACTGACTTTCTACAGATTAAATAAAATCGTGAAACTGAGCCCTGTCCCGGTGATCAATATGAGCCATGATGTTACGCATGAAATGAACTTTCGTGCTGTTGAAAAAACTGGATTATTCACCAGACACTAATCAAGTATTGACCGGTGTATTGGTCGGGAGTAACGTAGATACTATAAAATATTCGGAGGTATTGAAATGACATCGGTTAAGAGCGAAATCAAAATAAACACTCCCAAAGAAAAGGTATGGAACATCATTGCCGACCTTGGAGGCATTGTTAAGTTCCATCCCTTTGTAACAAAATCACACTACACTTCTGAGCAGAAAGAGGATGTGGGCTCGAGCCGTTACTGCTACATCTTACCCAGCATGGAACTCAATGAAAAAGTCATAGACTGGCAGCCTGGAAAGTCCTACACGGTGAAGGTACAGCTGTCTGGCGAACAGGTACCACCGGTTGTGGACATGCATGCCACCATAACCGTCAGCGAGGATTCCGATGGCGTGCATGTTTCAATGATCTCGGAATATCGTTTTGCCGGCGACACTTCCATGGAAAACAAGGTACAAGGACAATTTCAGATGATGCTCGACGGAGTTATGATGGGTCTCAAGCACTATGCTGAAACCGGAGAAGAGGTAGACATGAATCTATTCAAGCAACTCCAAACAGCACGAACCGCATAAAAAAATTACGTGTGAGACAGTTAGTTTGTAAGCTGGCAGCGCATTTTGCTGATTTTGGTTAAAATCAGCCTCAAATCGGGTACTATATGACTAATATGTGTAAACGATTTGCTTGACATGCAGGGGGTCACTGGTTCAAATCCAGTACCGCCCAGATAAAATTGTTTATAGTGTGAATTCAAAGCGTCATGTTACATGGCGTTTATTTTTTGAAAATTGGATTGCAAAAGTTGTGGCCGGATTAACATGAAATCACATTTGCTGGATATTTTAAAACGCGGCGGTCAGCCGTAAGTAGGTGAAGAGCTTCCACACGGGCTTGGGCCACGAGCATGCGATCAAAGGGATCACTGTGAATTGGAGGAAGTGACTGCGTTTCCGTAGCATGTTTAAAGGAGATGGGCAATGTGGTAAATCCTTCCTCAATTACGACCGCTTCCAAATCGCCTCCAATGGTCAATTTACCTAAAGTCTGTTTTATCGCAATCTCCCACGCCGATGCGACACTGACGAAGACCATGTTCTCAGGGGCTGCGATGAGCTCGCAGGCCTTATCGGTTAGTTGAGCATCATCCGCCAGCCACCAGAGTAGAACGTGTGTGTCGAGGAGAAGGTCCATGAGTCAGTCCTTGTCCGAACCAATTTGGAAAAGATTGGTAATGAGCTCATCAGCCTCATCGAAGTCCGGTGCCATGCGTATTTTTCCTTTTAATGCACCTGGGTTTTTGATTTTTTTTGAAGGTGTATAAGGGGAGAGAATTGCAATGGGTTTACCAGCTTTCGCTATGAGTACCGATTCGCCCTGTGCTACTCGTTCAACGATCCGAGAAAGATGTGTCTTTGCTTCATGCATGTTTATCTTTTTCATAATACAAGTATATTTATTGGACTAAGCTTAGTCAACTAATAATGATGATAATTATTCATAAAAATGATGCGATGCGGCTTTACATTGCATGTTCATTTGCACTAAAAATACATCAAAATAAGATGACGTATATAAGCCGGCCTTTAGCCCAGTGCTACGTCGAGAAACATCATCACGGTGAAGCCGAACATTGCCCCCATTGTGGCTGCATCGGT
>JAGLSF010000218.1 GCA_023136305.1 Spirochaetota bacterium | reverse complement strand
TGAGTGTACCCAATTACATCAGTATTTACCACACTTATCTTCGCGCGGGATCTTGTTTATATTGTCCCAGTTGATGGACCTTTCCTCACCTTCGAGTGAGTAGTAATCATCCCAGGTTTTGTCCGTCAATGCAAGTGTGGGGGTTACGTAGTGCTCCGGCACGCTCTCGCCGTTGAAGAGCTTGACCGTCATGTTGATGGCCTCGTATCCGACCGCTTCGGGGAACATGGCAGCCTCAACCTTGTAGGGACCGCCCTCCAGCATGGCATGGATGAATGCATTTCCCTCACCGCCTGTTCCGCAGACCACCAGATTGTCCTCGTCGAGTCTGGCTGCTCGGTAGGCCTGCAGCGCACCGAGGGCCGAGTCGTCGTTGCACCCGTAGATGACATTGATGTCCGGATCGGCAGTCAGTGCATCGGTCGCAACCTGCAGGGCTATATCCTTGAGGCCCTGACCGTCGAGCCGATGTACGAGCTCAGCATCTGGGATGACCGTTCTCAGACCGTCCATGAAGCCGTCAACGCGCAGAATACAGGGCCTGAGCATGGGGAGGTCGATGGCCATGACACGTGCCTTGCCGCCCAGTTTCTTCTTGACGTACTCACCGGTCGCCACACCGCCCTTGAAACCGATGTCGTAGTCGCATACGGCGACCATTGTGGTCATTCCTTCAACGGCACTGGCCTCGATGACAATCGGGATACCCTCCATCTTGGCCTTCTTAACGATAGCGGCCGCCCCCTCCTGCTGTACGGGAGAGATGATGAGAACATCCACACCCTTGGCGATCAGGTCTTCGGCGAAGGATACCTGCTTTGCCATGTCGAGGTTTGCATCAAGAACCTCGAGCTCGATACCGAGCATCTCGGCTCTCTGGCGCATACCCTTCCATAAGTTCTGATACCACTCGTGCATCATGTAGTTACCGACCCAGCCGACCCTTGCCGGCACCTTGCCAGCCGGCGCCTTATCCTCGTCACCGCTACCGGCAAATGCGACTGCTGTTAACGAGAAGACCAGGAGTACTGCCACACACAGCCAAAAAAGCTTTTTCATCTGAAACCTCCTTGATAGGGTTCTATTCGAGCTGTTCAACGAACAGCATTCTTCCTTCAAATCTTATCGCAGTCTCTGAAGAAGAAAATCTTCATTCACATTCATAGCAATCACTGAGGGGAGATAATCTTCTTTCACCTTTTCATCCGATATACTGCTTCATCCCACGGTTACTGACCCGCACCTTAAAACTTCAGGGGGTACTTTCCATACTTCTTTGCCGCCTCGATATAGGCGTAGATATTCTCCGTAGGGATATCGTCGTGGAGGCTGTGATCCGTTGCAAGGATGTAACCGCCTTCAGGTGCTGCTGTCTTGAGACACTGTATGGCTTCCTTTTCCACCTCCTCAACTGTTCCGGTCACCATGGTGGTCTTGTTGTTGATGTTTCCTATGGGACAGAGCCTTCCCCGGTACCGGTTTTTTACCTTCCCAAGGTCCATGCTCGCCGCCCGCTCCACGGGATGATAGCCGTTGATGCCCGTATCAACCAGATCATCCAGAACATCCCAGAGATTGCCGTCGTTGTGCATAGCCACAGGAAGTCCGAGCTCGCTTAGACCGCTCACGATATCTCCGAAGGGCTTCACAAAAAACTGACGAAGATGTTTGGGCGACATGAGCAGGCTCGTGGTTCCTCCCCAGTCATCGGCGAGCATGAACACATCGACACCGCCCACTTCATGGACTACTTTTGCAGTTTCAAGCACCCATCTGGTGTAGGCATCGCACATCTCGGTGATGAGTGAGGGATCATCATAGATGGTAAGCGACAGGGTCGCAAGGTCCATGAAATACCAGTACATCATGGTGAAGGGACCCAGAAGCCCCGCAATGATCGCAAGCTCAGCCTCATTGGCCTTCACTGCATCCTTGATCATATTCGTTCGGTTGGGCGCATGGGGATCTGGAAGGGAGTAGTTCTTCCAATCTTCCCTGTTCTTTATGGGTACATCGATCTGCACCATGACAGGCCAGCCGTTCTTCACATAGGTGATGCCCCATTCATCGAGATAGTTCGCCCCCTCCTCGTGGACCTCCTCCTCAAACCCGCAGTAGCCGTTAATGGGCACGAATATGCCGTCCAGTCCAAGCTTCGTGGCAAGCTTCACCTGTGTAGCCCCGTCATGCAGCTCGGTGGTGTAACCGAGAAGTTCCTGCATGAGACGCCGACTGAAAAGAAAGTCATAGATCGGTACCCTGTCGGGTGTTTCACATCTGAGAGCTGTAACAAACCGTTCCCGTGGTTTCATTTCCTTTCCTCCACTTACAAAAGCATTCTTAACACCAGACCATTAATAAAATTAAGTGAGTTGTTCCCATTTTCCTGAGGATCATACTTCTCAACCCCCTATCACCTTTGAATTAAGTGAGCCGTCACCTTTTTGTCACCTTTTCTAATAGTTGCCGTATTCGCGCAACGCCTCCCACATGGCCACGATATTCTCAGGTGGGACGTCGGGCTGTATGTTGTGCACCGTATTGAACACGAAACCACCTCCCGGCGCGAAATCCTCTATGCGCTTGTGCACCTCATCCTTCACCTGCCGTACCGAGCCCTTGGGCAGTATCTTCTGCGTATCGATACCGCCTCCCCAGAAGGTGAGGTCTTTGCCGAAATCCCTCTTCAGCCCTGCTGCTTCCATATCCGCCGAGGTGTACTGAACGGGATTGAATATATCTACTCCGCTTTCGATAAGATCGGGGATGATGTATCGGGACGAACCGCAGGAGTGAAAGAAGATGAGCAGGTCGGGTTTCTGTTTCTTGATAACCTGGAATATTTTCGCGTACCAGGGCTTGAAGTATTCCTTGAACATCTCGTAGGAGAAGACCGGGCCTGTCTGCATGCCGAAATCGTCGGCATAGAGAATAACCTTTATATCGTCACCGAGATAGGGTATGGCCCATTCCCAGAACTCGATGTCCAGCTCAGCAAGTTTTCCAACGATGTAGTGTGTAAGTTCTGGGTCAGCTGCAAGTGAGTAGAAAGAATCCTCGTATCCGAGCAGCCACTGGAAGGTCTGCAGCAGCCCCACGGTCATTCCCACTGTGCCGAGAACGACCAGGCTGTCAGATTTGGCAAGCGCTTCCGCCTCCTCCTTGATACCCTTCAGACGAAGCTCATCCTTCGGGGTCGGCCACTTGTACTTCTTCACATCGTCGAGGGAAACCCCCTTGAGAGGATGCGCGACCATATCGTAGTAGAGGCCATGGGGTTTGGGCCGACGCCAGGTGATACCCCAGATATCGGTAAACTGCTCATACTCCGGCGTTTCCTCCAGCTTCAGTTCCCAGCCGAAGGGACTGCCAGTCAGTACCCCTCTCGTGTCCACCTCGAACCGCTCGAGCACATCATCATGTATCCGTGCCAGGCCCTGCACTCTATCGAAGAGTTCGGTCTCCTTCGGTTCCAGTCCGAGATACTCCCTGAGCCTGTTGTAGGCGATATGGTGCATACCACTCACCAGGGTACCGTTGAGGTCAAAGGGTACCCTGTCCGGCTCCTCATGGTTAAGAGTTTTCAGCATTCTTTCCTTTGATGTCATGCTTTTCCTCCGCTCATACAGTCTCCATTGTCATTGTAGCAGCAGCTGCGGTTTTTTTTCAATACCGATATTTCATAAAAGTTTCATACATCACCTCAATATTTTCAAGAGGTGTGTCGGGACCTATCTCGCCGCATGCGATAATCCCGCCCTTCTCTGTCCCGAGATGGTTGAAAACATCCAGGATATGGGCCCGAACCTCCTCCGGTTTTCCAAAGGGCATGATATGCTGTCGGTCGAGATCAGTACGGAAGCACACCCTGCCTGCAAAGCTATTTTTCAACAACCCCAGTCCAATCAGGGGTGCCTGGCAGTTGAGCACCTTCACCCCAATATCTACGAGATCCGCTATGATGTCGATGATATTGCCGTCTGAATGAAAGTGGACATCAACGCCTGCGGCAGATACCCGGTCAAACATCTCCCGGTATACGGGTTTGAAGAACTTCCGCCAGAGCTCAGGAGAGATGAGAAGGCTGTTCTGAGCTCCCCAGTCATCGGCAAAATGCAGGCCATCATATTCGTACT